>JBJEYJ010000001.1:0-4823 GCA_051886655.1 Bacilli bacterium
CAGAACAAATCTTTTTAAAATTACCCTTTATATCAGAAAGTTCTTCTCCATAAATCATATTACAAAACTCAAGCTTTTCTAAAAACTCTTTATCACTAACATCATTTATATCAACATAATATTCTCCCTCAAAAAAATACACTTTTTTATTATCAAACAAAAAATAATCAGAAAACTTTAAAAACATATCAACATCTTCATGAACCACTACTTTTAAATCTACTAAATCTTTAAAAAAATCTATTTCTTCCTCTAAATTAAAATCTATTATCATTCCAATTTTATCTTTTACATAAACATCAACTTTATAAAAACCATATATATCTTTTCTATATTTTCTCCTAAGTTTTATAATTAATTCTTTCATATATTCATCTAAATTATCTAAATCTATATCTTTATTATTAATAACAAAAACTGAAAGTTTATCACCATTTGAGATAATCTTCATTAAATCACCTAATTTATTGTATGAAAAAAAGCCTATAAAGTTTCTTCTTCCTCTATTAGGCTTTCTATTTCATTTAATATTTTATCTTTCCCTTCTTTAGTAACATTAGAAAGTACTATAAATGTATCTCCCTGTTCTAACTCTAAAGTTTTAAGAATAGCACTTTTTGCTTTTTCTCTTTTATTATTACTAATCTTATCTGCTTTAGTAGCAACAATAGTAACAGGAAGTTTATAATATTTAAGATATTTATACATTAAAACATCATCATCACTAGGTTTATGTCTTAAATCAACAAGCATATAAGTTCTAACAAGATTAGGTCTTTTCTCTAAATATTCTTCTATCATAAGACCAAACTTTCTATGTTCTTTCTTACTTACTGATGCATAACCATATCCTGGAACATCAACAAAGTAAAAACTCTTATTAAGTAAATAAAAATTTAAATTACGAGTCTTACCTGGAGTGTTAGATACTCTAGCCATTTTTTTATTATTAGTAATGGTATTAATAAAACTACTTTTACCAACATTACTACGCCCAACAAGCATAAACTCAGGTAAATTATCAACAGGATACTGACTTCTCCTCATAGCACTTATAACAAATTCTGCACTAGTAATTTTCATATTTATCACTACTTTCTTTATATTCTTTACAAAGATTATCTAAATCAGAAACAAGCTTATCAACTTCTGAAAAAGAAGTAAGTTTAACACCACTAGCAAGAGCATGTCCTCCACCACCATACTTTTCCAAAAGTTTATTAATTACTGGCCCCCTAGATCTAACAGAAACTCTTATTACTTTATTTTTAACATCTTCAGTAGCACTAAGCCAAACAAGTAACTCTTCAATATTATTAAATTCATTTATAGAATTACCACCAGTCGCAGGATCAACACCATATTCTAAAATAACATCATTATCTATTTTAATAAATCCTACCCCATTAGAGGTCTTTTCAATATTACTAGCCATATATCCAAAAAACTTAACTTCATTAAAAGGTCTTTTATAAAGATTAAAATAAACACTAGTAATATCAATATCATAATCTTTAATCATTTCACTAACAACACTAAAAGTTTCAGACTTAGAATTATTAAACAAAAACCTATTTGTATCTGCTACAATCCCAGCATATAATATTTCACAAATTTCCTTGGATAATTCAAGTTTTGTATTTTTCAAAAAGTCATAAACAATTTCAGAGGCACTTGACTTAGTATCATCAATATACTCAATATCACAATACTTTTCAATAAAAGGATGATGATCCATCTTGATACTATAATCATAATGAATCAATTCTTCCATATCTACTCTTTTTTTATCCGGAGTATCAACAACAATCAAAAGTACTTTATCATCCTCACCAAAAGAAACTTCTTTATCAAGCTTACCCATAAAATTAAATCTAACAGTACCATTTCCAACAGCATAAACATCCTTTTCTGGAAAAGTAAGTTTAATAGATTTGTTTAAAGCTATTTGACTAGCCATTGCATCAGGATCCACTCCAACATGTCTAGCTATAACAATTGTTTTATACTTTTTTATTACATTATAAATATCATTAAACATCAAATATCATCCTATCTATTACTTAATAAGTTCATAAGTATCTTTTGCAATCATAAGTTCTTCATCAGTAGGAACAACCCATACTGGAACAGAAGAATCATCACTACTAATTAATTTTTCTTCTCCTCTAATGTTATTTCTTTCATCAGAAATCTTAATTCCTAAAACTGCTAATTTATCAACAATTTGTTTTCTAGTAGGAATAGAATTTTCTCCAAGACCTGCTGAAAAACATATCGCGTCTACTCCACCTAATTTAACATAGTATTTAGCAATATAATCAACACATCTATTAACAAACATCTCTTGTGCTAAAATACATCTTTTATCACCATTATTAACACCATTTTCAATATCTCTTGAATCACTACTAACACCACTTACACCCAAGAAACCACTCTTTTTAGTTAAATCATTCATAACTTCATCTAAACTCTTACCTGATTTATCCATTACAAAAGGAATTAATTGAACATCAATATCTCCACATCTAGTTCCCATCATAAGTCCAGAATTAGGAGAAAAACCTAAACTAGCATCTACACATTTTCCATCTCTAATTGCTTCAATACTACATCCTCCACCTAAATGACAAGTAATAAGTTTAAAATCTTTTTTACCTAAAATTTCACTCATTCTTTCTTGTAAATAATTATGACTTATTCCATGAAAACCATATTTTCTAACACCATATTCACTATACCATTCATAAGGAACTGGATAAATATATTCAGCTTCTTTCATAGTAGCTTGAAAAGAAGTATCAAAAACTGCTACTTGACCAACATTAGGAAGTTCCTTTTGAAAAGCATTAATAGCAAGCAAATTAGCAGGATTATGAAGTGGTGCTAAATCAAATAAAGATTTTATAGTATCAACAACATCTTCATCAATAACAACAGAACTTGCATATTTAGAGCCACCATGAACAACTCTATGTCCTACTCCTTCAATTTCATCTAAAGAAGCAATAACTTTGTTTTCAAATAATTCATTAATCAAGATCTTAACAGCATCTTCATGATTACCCAAAACAGCACTCTTTTTATTCTTTTCTCCATTTATTTTAATAGTATAAAAACTATCTTCAATACCAATTCTTTCAAAAACTCCAGAAATTAGTACTTTAGCTTCAGGCATTTCATACATTTGAAACTTAAGAGATGAACTACCTGCATTAACTGATAATATTTTCATTATAAATTCCCTCTTTCTTAAATATTTCATAGATATAATAACACAAAACAAAGTATTTTTAAAGGAATAAATAGTATTTTTATAGTCAACTTTAAATAAACTGCCTTTTTATCATTATCAAAATAATACTAAAAAAAATCACGCTTAAATTTTTATATATAACAAAATACAAGATAGACATTATGCTACATATAACAAAATAAATCTATTTATCAATAAAAACTATTGTTCAAAATAAAAAAGACGCCCCACAATGACAAAGTAGAAAATACTACCGCCATTTCAAGTTGGGACGCCTTCATTTGTCAATAAAAAATTATTTGACAAAATAAAGAAACACCGGAGGTATTCCTGAAACTAGTCAGAATTGGCACTCCGATGTTTCTGACAATAATATATCAAAAAAATAATACACTTGTCAATAATAACATATACAAAAAAATAATAAAATTTATGTCAAAATATATTTATTTACTAATAAAAACAATTGTATTATAATAAAACAAAGGAGGAAAATATGAAAAAGAAAATATTTGGTATTTTGATAATGTTAACATTATTTGTTATCGCACCTGTCGAAGCAAAAGAAATAAATAATTTCCACATGGTATCAGATGATAATGTAAAATTTGAAGACACAGTAAATGGTGATAGCGCAATCGCAGGTAACTTAGTAGACATAATTGGTAACATCGATGGTATAGGTTTCATAGCTGGAAAAACAGTAAATGTAAATGGTAACTTAGAATATGGTTTCTTAGCAGGACAAAACGTAAATATAAACGGACAAATAAGCAAAAATATTTACGCTGCCGGGCAAACTATTACTATTTCAAAAGATGCAAACATAGGTAGAGACTTATTCCTAGCTGGAGACACCATCAACCTAAATGGTAACATACAAAGAAACATAAGCATCTATGCTAGCACTGTAACAATAAAAGAAGGAACAACAATAAATGGTAACATTACTATCGAAGCTTCTAATATTAAAGTAGAAAATGGAGTCTCAATAAAAGGAACATTAAAATACAACAAAGATGCAAAAAATGATATCAATGATAATTCAAGTATTGGAAAAACTACTACTTATGAAATAGATAAAAATGAAGGATTTAATACATCAGAAATTCTATCAAGTATTTTAAACATGGTTGTAGTATTTCTAATAATAACAATTATCATTCCTAAAACACTTGATAAAACAAATGAACTATACGAAAACAAAAATAATAATTACATCAAAAATATTGGTATAGGATTCTTAATCTTAATATGTGTTCCACTAATAAGTCTAATACTTCTTGCCAGCAACATTGGAGTCTATCTAGGATTAATAACTATAAGCCTTTATGCAATTGCTATTTACTTATCATTTATTATTTCTGGATATCTACTAGGAAACTTAATTCTAGTAAAATTAATGAAACTTAATACTAATAAATATTTATCTGGAATAATTGGTATTATTTTCTTAAAAATATTAATGGTAATTCCAGTGCTTAGTACTATAATTTGTTTAATAGCAATAACTCTTGGACTTGCAACAATTTGGAATTTACTACAAAAAGATGAAAAAGAAGAA
>JBJEYJ010000002.1:0-4815 GCA_051886655.1 Bacilli bacterium
CTAAGTGGCCCATCACATGAAAGTTCAATAGTAGAACCTTGCACAAAAGATCCAGCAGCCATTATAATCTTATCTCCATATCCAGGCATATCATCAGGAACAGGTTTAACATAACTATCAATTGGGGAAGCCATTTGAATTCCACCACAATACTTAATCATTTTATCAGGATCATTAAATATAATAGCTTGTACTATATCAGCACGTTCATCATCCCAATTAGGAATAGTATTAAAACCCAATTCTTCAAGCATCTTTCCAGCAAAAATAGCAGTTTTAACACTAGCATTAACAACAGAAGGAGCCATATAAATTCCCTGTAAAAAACAGCTATTCATATCAAGAGTAGCACCAACATCCTTCCCCTCTCCAGGAACCGCAAGTCTTTCACTAGCAAGATAAACAAGTTCCTTTTTACCAGCAATATACCCGCCATTTGGAACAACTCCTGCTCCTAAATTCTTAATAAGAGAACCAGCTATTATATCTGCACCAACTTCCAAAGGACTTATTTCTGAAACAAATTCACAGTAACAATTATCAACCATAATAATAACATCTTTATCTATTTTTCTAATAAAATTAACAACATCTTTTATTTGTGAAATAGTAATACTTTTTCTACTAGAATATCCTTTAGATCTTTGAATTTCAATAAGTTTAATTTTCTTATTTTTCAAAACTTCTTCTATCTTTTCATAATTAAAATCTTCATCATTAACTAAATCAACTTGTTCATAACCAATACCAAAAGATTTTAAACTACTATCATTTTCTCTAATTCCAATAACTTCTAAAAGAGTATCATAAGGAGTTCCAGTAATACTAAGCATAACATCACCTGGTCTTAAAAGTGCAAAAAGACAAACAGTAAGGGCATGCGATCCAGAAACAAATTGACTCCTTACAAGAGCATCCTCTGCGCCCAAAACATCACTAAAAATCTTATCTATTTTTTCTCTTCCAATATCATTATATCCATATCCATTAGTACCACAAAAATCCAAAGCAGAAACTTCATTTTTAATAAAAGCATCAAGAACTTTTTTACTATTATTAAAACATATTTCATCACATTTTTTAAACAAAGGCTCAAGTTCTTTTTCTACCTTTTCAGAAAGCTCTAAAACATCATCACTAATATATAATTTATTCATTATAAACTACCTCCATTTACTTTAATTATAGAATCATTAACATAACTTGCATAATCACTTGTAAGAAATAAAACAACATTTGATATTTCCTTAACACTTGCAAATCTTTTAACTAAAATCTTATCACAAATATCTTTTCTTTGATTATCACTAAGATCTTTATTCATATCAGTATCAATCCATCCAGGACATACACAGTTAACATTAACATAAGGAGCATAATATTTAGCCATATTGTGAGTTAAAGAAATAACACCCGCTTTTGAAGAATCATAATCACAACTCTCTGGATAACCTGCATCAATCCCATTATCACTAGCAATATTTATTATCTTACCATAAGAATTTTCAAGCATAAACTTACCAACATGTTTAGTAACTAAATAAGTTCCAATCAAATTCACACCTAAAACATCTGAAAAATCAGAATAACTTTTGTCATCAAATAAACTATCTCTACATATTGAAGCATTATTAACAAGTATGTCAATTTTTCCAAAAACTGAAATACACTTATCAACCATAGAAACAACTTCTTCTTCATTAGAAACATCACATTTAACTACTAAAGTTTTACTATTAAACTTATCCTTAAGTTCTTTCTCAAACAAAACTGCCTCATCAAAACTATTATTATAATTAATAACAACATTCGCCCCACAAGAAACAAAATCATAAACTATTTGTTTCCCTAAAGACCTACTTGAACCAGTAACTAAAACAGTTTTTCCTTTAAAATTCATAATATCATCCCTTTTTCAAAAATAGATTATAAAATAAAACAATAAAAAAAACAAGTTTACACTAATTATGTAAAATTACAAATTTAATAAAAGGAAATAACATAAAATAAGTTGAAAGATTAAAATAGTATTGTTAAAATATGATACTATAAAGAAAAAGGAGGTATAACATGGAGTTTTTACAAAATTTTAGCAAAGTCTTATCAAACCTAACAGGAATAAATGAAATTTATATTTTACTTGTAACTTATAGTATTATAGCAATAATTATAATTGATCTTTTAGCTAGAGGAATAACATTTTTAAATACCAATTTAAACAAAAATGACAAAAACCTATATCTATTCAACAAAAAAATCCATATAGCTAAAATCATCATAACAATAATAGTACTTTTATTCATTTGGGAAAATCATATTCAAAATATTATAACCCTTATCAGCTTCATAAGTGCCGCCGCAACTTTTGCCATAAGAGATATAATCTTAAACTTTTTCGCAGGTTTATTCATTTCAATATATAAACCATTTAAAGTCGAAGATAGAATTGAAGTAAAAGACCTAACCGGAGATATAATCGGAGATGTAGTAAATATTAATTCTTTAAACTTTGAAATCCTTGAAGTAAACAAAAAAGAAGAAGGAGAACAATCAACAGGAATAATTGTCCAAATTCCAAATTCAAAAATATTCACTAGTCCCATCAAAAACTATACAAAAGCTTTCAAATACATCTGGAGTGAACTTGAAATAAAAATAGATTTAAATGCTAATTTACAGCAAAATAAAAAAGTGCTATATGACATAGTAACAAGTAATGACATTATAAAGAAAATTCCTAAAAAAATGAAAGATCAATTAAACGAAGCTGTCGGAGATTACAGAATCTATTACAACAATCTAGAACCTATTATTTACACAAAACTAACCGAAGACTATGTTGAATTAACAATTAGATACCTAGCACATCCTAAAAAAGCAAGACATATAGAAAGCCAAATTTGGAACAAAATTTATGAAGAAGCTAAAGAAGGAAACTTAGATTTATACACTACAAATGAATTAAAAAAAGAAAAAAAAGATAGTTCAAAAAAATAATAATGAACTATCTTTTTATAATTTATTTCTAAACATAATAGTTAAAACAAAGTCAAAAATGATAATAAATAAGAACAAATAAGAAACACTATAAACTTTTTTCTTTTTAACACTAGAAATAAACTTACAAACTAATGGCTCTATTAAATAAATAAGTAAAATACCTCCAATTCCAAAAGTAAGAACTGATCTAAGACAAACATAACCATCAATATTAAGAAAAAGACCTGTATAATCCCACCACATTTTATGATATATTTGCCACATAAGATACCCTGTAAAATATTCAACTACTCCTGTTACAAACATAGCAAGTAAAAACACCACTAAAGGATTTTTCTTAAATCTTTTAAGAAGAAAAACAAGTATAACAGCACCAAATCCATAAACAGGTAAATAAGGCCCATACAAAAAACCTCTATTAACAAGCTCATGATCAAATAATAAATAAAATATAACTTCGTAAATATAACCAACAACTGAACCAATAAAAAATATTAATAAATATTTACACATATTCATTTTAAAATCAAATTTATAATTTTTCATATTAAGTTTTTCTAATTCTTTAACCATATCATCAACTACTTTCAATACCACTTTAACACAAAACAAAAAATATTAAAAGCAAAAGAGAGCAAAAAAGCTCTCAATCTATGTAAACGCGGGGAATCCCTCACGATCCGCGTCTAATATATATTATGGTGAAAAAATAAATATGTTCCATTATAAACAAAAATTAATCAAACTTTAAAAATATTTAAACGCATAACTCTTTATTAATTAAAAATTCAATTTTAATTAATAACATTAAAAAATTCATTCTCTATATAAAATATTAAAATAATAATATACTAGTTTTAATATATGCAAAATTCAAGAACAATATACCTTTTATTAAAGCACTACAACAATTTCATAGAAACATATCAAACCAATTCATACTCTTTTGCTATTATTCTATCATCACTGCAATATTCTATAACATATTTATTGTCCCTTTTACAAATTATTATTCCAATAGTTCTTTCTTGATTAATCTTTTTTAAGTTATCATCAATGTAATTCATATAAACTTATATTTGCCCAATATGTTCTTTCTTAAGTTCTGTTACTTTTAATTCAATTACTACATAACAATTATACTCAATATTAAATAGTAATAAATCAATATAATTATACCTATCTCCTATTTTTATTTTATATTCGTTATCAATAAAACAAAAACTATTGCCTAGTTCTTTCATGAATGAAGAAATATCTTCTAATATAAGTTTCTGTAATATCTTTTCAGATATTTCAGCGTAATTATTACTATTCTTAATAAAAATAGGATTCTTAACAAAATCAACTACATTTGATTTTTCTTTATTAATTAACTTGTTTTTAGTATTTTCATCTAATCTTTCATATTCATTAGATTTAATTTTATATCTCAACTGTCTAATTGATAAATTTTGTTCTTCTATTACTGTTATATAATATCTAATTTTATTCATATTTTCAAAAGGTAATAATTCAACATAATGACTCCATGTCAATTGTGTCGACAATGTCGACACTTTTTCATCGCTAAACATATTATAAAACTGTTTCATTCTAAAAAGTGTTCTTCTATTATATTTCTTACCTACTTCTATAACTAATTTTTTTGAATATTCATCTATTATATTTTCACCATATTTACCACCGGCTTCATTAAGTAATCTTCCAATTTCAAAATATGTAATAACTTTGTATTTTTCCTTGGAATAATCCTTTATTTTTGAATATATTTCATTATCTATTAACTTATTTTTTATCTCATTATAATAATTC
>JBJEYJ010000003.1:0-20814 GCA_051886655.1 Bacilli bacterium
TTTTCTAAAAAAATGTTTGTACTTTTTACCATTTTTTTGTGTTTTATCACATTTGGTATGACTTTTGGAAGGTATATTTATAATGAAATACGAGATTTCTATTTAGCTAGTAATAATTTTTATTTTAATTGTGATAAACTTTCTGAAAAATTAGCTAGATATCAAGTTGATAATTGGTCTGGTGCTGATAGTTATTCTATTACTTTTAATATGGATAGTTATGATAACAACTTAAAATATGCTAGTGGTGATATTGATTATGATGTTGTTTATCGTTGTTCTAGCAATGTTATTTGTGATATTAGTAAGACCTCTGGGGTAATTACTAAAGATAAACATACTGATTCTTTCGATGTTACTATTACCCCGAATTCTGCTCTTAGTGATGGTGATAGTGCTTGGCTTGAAGTTGATGCTAGTTCTGTTAGTCCTTATGAAAAAACTTTGAGTGGGCGTTTTGTTATTAACGTGGGTAAAATGGGGGTTTCTTATGAAATAGTTGATAAAGTTGGTAGTCCTTATTTTGATTTAAATATTACTAATACTTTGGACTATTATGTTGTAAAAAATGCTTTTGGTTCTTATTCTGTTGGTAATAGATTAGATATTTCTACTTATATGAATTTAAGTGATTCTGAAAAAAATAATTGTGCTTCTGCTGTTATTACACTTGATTTTGATCCTAATAAGGTTTTACTTGATATGACTAACAAAAATTATCTTAATTCTAGTTCTTCTACCACTACTCAAATAAATGGTTATAGTTATATAAAAGGAATGACTTTTAAAGTTGATGCACTTTCTTCGGAAGTAGTTAGATTTTATAAAAAAGATGCTTCTGTTAATTATTCTTATCCTTTTGTCTATGAACCTTCAATTATTAATTTCTCATATGATTAGAAAGGAGGCTTAATGATGTTTAATATACTTGATGAATATGTTTCTTATATAGAAAAGAATTTAAAAAATATTTCTAAACTTACAATGGGCAAGTATTTTGTAAGTAAACATTTTAATGAGTTATTTGATGTTTATAAAAAAGTTCGTTATTATGATGCTTTTGAAATGAAGAAAAGTTCTTTTAAAGAAAATGTTATTTATTATTTAAATAAAAAGATTTCTGATATTAAGAATTTGGACGATTTAAATGAAAAGAATGTATTTGCTTTTGAAATTTTGCCTGAAATATTTTTAATTGATTTTGATAAAAATTTGAGTGTTGATAAATATGTTTTAAATTTATCTAAAAAAAGAAAAGATTATTTTGGTTTAAGTGAAGATAATTTTGAAAAGAGTTTATCTAATATAATTAAAGAATTAGTAGATAAGAAAAATAAGTTTATGGGTAATTTTTTTTCAAAGAATTTTGAAGTTAATTATTATTTAACGAATTTGAAAAAAGTTTATAACGTTAAAATTAAACATAATATTAAGTTTCCTAAACTATATAGTGAATATGCAATAGATAAAGTTTTTAATTTTGATGTTGTTGGTGAAGATAAACTTTTTATTGAATATCAAATGGTTAATGTAAGACTTTTGTCAGAGATAATTCAAGGTGATTTTTCTAAAAATTATTTATTAGAGTTTCAAACTACTATTTTTGAGAAAAAGGAAAAGTTGGTTAGACTTTTGAAGCTTATTGATAATGATATAACGAAAGAAAATTTTAGTATGAAGATTGATTATTCTTATTATAAAAATAATAAAGATATTATTCTTGATATGATTAATAATGGATATAATTTTTGTTTGTTTCTCGATAATAGTTATGATTCTGATGGTGAAAATAATAATTTGATTAATACTGTTTTTAAGTATATTATGATTGATGCTAATTCTAAATATATTTCTTTATTTGACAAAGAAAAAGTTATTAAAGTTAAGTAGTTGAGGTGTTATATGGATACGTATTTTAGATTTTTATATGAATTTTTACTTCAGTTTTTTAGTGGGTTTGGAACTATTTTTTCTGGATTTTTTAAGGGAGTAAAACAGATTTTTTCTGTAGAATCATATATAAAAATAATTAATTTTTATAAGGATGATTTTTCGGGTCCTGAATGGCTTTTTGTTGCAATTGCGATAATTTTAGTTGTTTTGATGATTGCTGTTATAGTGTTTTTGATATTTTTATTAGTAAGAAAATATATAAGAATACGTAAGTCTTTAGTGGAACAAGAATCTCTTTTAGAAGAAGTTTCTGAACTTAATTCAGAAGTTGCTACTTTGATGTCTGAAAAACAAGATATTCTTGCTATGAAAGTGTCTCATTTAGGTCTTAAACCAGGTGATGCTGATACTGAAGAAGTAACTGAAAACGATAAAGATGAAGTTAATCCAATTAGTGATGTGAGATTTTCAAAACTTGCTGCGATTGATGAGGAATATGCTAAATATAAGATTAAAAACTATGAAAATAATTTTACTTTAGAAGAACTTGTTGAAACATTTAGAAATTTTGCAGCTTCTAAACTTAAACTTTATTATAAGTCAGAACTTATTAGAATATTTATAGCAGGTCTTGCTTCAACAAAATTAATTATTTTACAAGGTATCTCTGGTACTGGTAAAACTTCACTTGCATATGCTTGGGGAAAATTTTTAAAGCATGATTCTTGTGTTGCGTCAGTTCAACCTTCTTGGCGTGATAGAACTGAACTTTTTGGATATTTCAATGAGTTTACTAAGAAGTTTAATGAAACAGAAGTTCTTAAGGAAATGTATATGGCTGGTTATACTGATGATATTTATACAGTTATTCTGGATGAAATGAATATTTCTCGTGTTGAATATTATTTTGCAGAAATGTTATCAATACTTGAAATGCCTAATAAAGATGAATGGATTGTTGAACTTGTTGCATCTTCTTGGAAGAGTGATCCTAAAAAGATTAAAGAAGGAAAATTACAAGTTCCTGTTAATATGTGGTATATTGGTACAATCAATAACGATGATTCTACTTTTATGGTTACAGATAAAGTGTACGATAGAGCTATGCCTATTGATATCAATGATAAAGGACAAGCTTTTGAACCTATTGATACTGAAGCTCAAGATATTAATTTTTCTTATTTAGATAAATTGTTTAAAGAGGCAATGGATAATAATCAAGTTAGTCAAGATACTCTTGATAAAATAGAAGAGATGGATAATTATGTAATTAAACATTTTAGAATAGCTTTTGGTAACCGTATTGTTGCACATATGAAAAAATTTGTTCCTGTTTATGTGGCTTGTGGTGGTGATGAAATAGCAGGAGTTGATTATTTTATTGCTAGAAAAATTTTGAGAAAGTTTGAACAATTAAATATCTCTTATATACGTGATGAAATAGATGGTTATGTGGAATTTTTAGATAAAACATTTGGAAAAGATAAAATGAAAGAGTGTAAAGAGTATTTGCTTAGATTAAAGAAAATGGCATAGAAAGGTGAATGTTTATGGATGAGTTAAATGTACTTAGACTTTATAATGAATCTGATAATAAGAAAAAGGATAAGTTTTCAAATAATTTGAATTCAGAACTTAGAATTAAATCTGATAGTGATAGAGTAACTTGTAATTTTGAATGGTTAGAGTTAATGGAAGATACTATTCCTTATATTGATAATATTCTTAGGAATCCTAATAGATTTATTATAAATGAGGAAGATGTTATAAAGATTGAACTTGCTAAGAGAGTTACTGTTGAAAGTATTAAGCATTTGTCAAAGAATACTAATCTTATCCAAGAATATGATAAAAAAACTGGTGATGTTAAACCTTCTAAAATACTTAATATAACTAAAGAAGAAAGTTATGATACTTATGAAAATAGACTTATTTATACTTTAATACAGAATATGAAATTTTATATAGAAAGAGTTACTAAAGATATTTCTTTTGAATCTTCTTCTAAAGAAATGAAAAGTTTTCAGTACAGTGCTAATACTTCGATTGGGCATGAAAAATTAGATATAAATATGAATCTTAATTCTAAATTTTCTAGTACTCATAAAGAAGTGAATGCTGAAGGTTTGGGGGTTGAAGAAAGACTTGAAAAACTTAGGATTAATATAGCTGCTCTTACTAATTCTGATGTTTATAAAACAATAGATAAAAAACATATTGCTTTGATTACTCCGCCAATTAAGAAAACTAATGTAATAATAAAAAATGTTAATTTTCAATATGCTATGAAGTTGTGGGAATTTTTACAATCAAATACACCTTCTTCTAATTCTAGGAAAAAAGATTCTAAAGATTACGAAGATAGTGGGGAAATAAAAGATTTAGTTGATGAGACTTTTTTCTTAAATTATTTGATTATGGATTCGCTTAATTCTACTGCTTTAGATAATAAAAATGTTTCTGAATTACAAGATAAAATTGTTAACAATATGATTAATCAAGTGATTAAAGTAAATGATAAAATAACTGAGGAACAGCTTAAAGATATTATTGGTAAACAATTTACTATTATAAAATATAAAAATGTTGTTAGTGATAAAAACATTAGGAAAATTTTTAAAGATAATATTGCTAAGTACTTTGAAAAAATAACAAGATTAAAATGATGGGTGATTTGATGAAAGATAAAATTAATAAAATAAAAAATAATAAAATAATTAATATGATTCTAATGTTTTTAAAAGTTATTTCAGCTTTTTTGATAATTATTGTTGTTAGTATAGTATTTTTTCAAAGAGTATCTGATAATAAGATAACAATTGGAGGAATAGGAATTTTTACTATTGTTTCAGAAAGTATGGCTCCTGAATATGAAGTTTGGGATATGCTTGTTAGTAAGGAGATTGATCCTTCTTCTATAAAAGTTGGAGATGATGTTGTTTATCTTGGTAAGCAAGGTGATTTTGAAAATAAAATTGTTACCCATAGGGTAATTGAAGTAACAGGTAGTTCTGATAAGAGACAATTTGTTACTAAAGGTATTGCTAATGATATTGCAGATCCTATTGTGGATGAGGATCAGATTTATGGAAAAGTTTTGTTTAAAAGCAATGTTTTAAGTTTTTTGAGCAAATTGATTAACAATTTGTATGGATTCTATTTTATTATTTTTGTTCCTTTTGTAATTATGCTTTTTATTGAGATTGTGGATATTGTTAATGAGAGAGAAGAATTAAAAAAGAATAGAAAAAAAGTAAAATAATTATTTTAGTATTTTGATTTTTAAAATTTAGATGAAAGGATGGTGCTTTTATGGGGAGAGATTCTACTTTAAAAAGAGTTTTTAAGATAATAAAAAAAAGAGTAAAGCTTAGAACTCTTCTTATTTTAGCTCTTACTTTAGCGGTTAATTCTTTTGCTTGGTTTATATATGCTAATAAAGTTGATAGTGGTATAGGGGCAAAGGTTAAAGCTTGGAATGTTCTTTTTGAGGTTGGAGAAGGAGAAGCTGTTCAAAATATTAATTTTGATGTTGATCAAATATATCCGGGAATGGATAGATTTTCTCAAGATGTAACTGTTACTAATAGGGGAGAGACTTCTGCTACTTTATCGTATGAAATTGTTTCTATTGATATTTTGGGAGATCATATTGAAGCAAGTGAAACTGGTGCTATTACATCAGAGATTTTGATGCAAAGTTTAAGAAATGATTATCCTTTTAAAATAGTTCCTTCGTTTTCAAATTCAATATTACCACCGGGTGGCTCTGAAACTTTTAATGTAACAGTTTACTGGTTATATGAGAATGGTGATGATGAAAAGGATACTTATTGGGGTTCTAAAGCTTATGATTATTCTCTTAGCAATCCAGATGAACCTAGTATAAAAATTACTTTGAAGATTATGGCAGTTCAAAATAATGAATGATAGAAAGTTTTTCTTTCTTTTTTTTGTTTAAAAATATCTAAAAAGTATCATTATTTAATTAGAATTAAAAAAAATAAAAAAATTAGCACTCATATATTGACAATGCTAAAGCATACTATTATAATGTAATTAGCACTTGAGAAAAATCTGTGCTAAAAGAGGTGGTTGTATATGCTTACGTCAAGACAAGAAAAAGTATTGGAAATTATTATAAGAGAATATGTTAAAAGTGTTACTCCAGTTGGTTCTAAACTTATTTGTGATGAACTTAATTGTTCATCTGCAACTGTTCGTAATGAAATGTCAATTTTGGAATTAGCTGGTTATCTTGAAAAAACACATATTTCATCTGGGCGTGTTCCTAGTGAAAGGGGTTATCGTTATTATGTTGATAATTTAATGAAACCTAAAGAAATGACTGGAGAGGAAATGCTTAAACTACAAACTATTTTTAATAATAACAAACTTGAAATTAATGATTGTCTTAAGAGAAGCTTAGAGATTATTTCTGAACTTACAGATTATACTTCAGTAGTTCTTGGATCTAATTCTAGTGAAAATAAACTTAAGAAAGTTGAAGTTTTACCGCTTGATTCTGATAAGTTAATTGCAATTATCATAACTGATAAAGGACATATTGAACATAAACAAATAAATGTTGATGGAGTGCAACTTGATGAGATAAGTAAAACAGTTGAGCTTATTAATAAGCTTATTGTGGGAACTCCGATTAATGAAGTAAAAGAAAAACTTGAATTTGAAATTAAACCAATAATTAATCAATATGTTAAACAACATGAAGCTATTTATAATGCTTTTTATGATGTATTTAATGATTTTGTTATGAAAAGTGATGTTTCTTTTGTAGGTAGAACAAAAATACTTAATCAACCTGAATTTAATAATGTTGAAAAGATAAAGAAAATTTTTACTAAATTAGATGATGATACTTTGTTTGATATTACTTCAGAAGATGATAAAGACATTAATATATATATAGGTAATGAATCTCATCTTGATGAAGATGTTACAGTTATAAAAACAAAATATAAAACTGAAGATGATGAAGGTGTTATTGCTGTAATAGGTCCAAAAAGAATGGAATATGCTAAGGTAGTTTCGCTTTTAAATTATATTAAGGAAAATTTGGATAAGAAATAATAAGGAGTGTTTATGGAAAAAGAAGAAATATTAGAAGAAGAAAAGCTTGAGAGTGAACAAAAAAAAGAGAAGAAGAATAAAAAGAATAAACAGATAGAGGAACTTACTGAAAAGATTAAAACTTTAGAAGAGGAAACCTTAAGAGCTAAAGCTGATTTAATAAATTATAGAAAAAGAAAAGATGATGAAGTTTCTAATTTATTAAAGTATTGTAATGCTGATATAATTATGTCACTTCTTCCAGTACTTGATAATTTTGAAAGGGTTATAAATAAAGAAGATATACCAGATGATGTTAAAAGTTATCTTGAAGGATTCAAACTTATTTATAAACAACTTAAAGATATTTTGGAAGCTAATGAAGTAAAAGAAATAGAGGCTTTAGGTAAAGAATTTGATCCGATGTATCATCAATCAGTTACTATGAAAAAAGATGATACTAAAGAATCAGGAATTGTTCTTGAAGTGTATAAAAAAGGATATACATATAAAGACAAAGTTTTAAGACCAGCGATGGTTATAATAAATGAATAATTAATAAGAAAGAAGGAGATTAATATGAGTAAAATAATAGGTATAGACTTAGGTACAACTAATAGTTGTGTTGCAGTCTTAGAAGCAGGGGAAGCTAAAGTTATCCCAAATCCAGAAGGTAATAGAACTACACCTTCAATTGTAGCATTTAAAAAAGGAGAAAAATTAGTTGGAGATGTTGCTAAACGTCAAGCTGAAACTAATCCAAATACTTGTCGTAGTATTAAGAGACTTATGGGTACTAAGGAAAAGGTAGAACTTGATGGTAAAAAATATTCACCTGAAGAAATATCTGCGATGATTTTGACAGATTTAAGAAATAGTGCAGAAGCTTATCTTGGAGAAAAAGTAACAAAAGCCGTTATTACTGTTCCAGCATATTTTAATGATGCTCAAAGGCAAGCTACTAAAAATGCAGGTAAAATTGCAGGGCTTGAAGTTGAAAGAATTATTAATGAACCTACTGCAGCATCACTTGCATATGGTTTAGATAAACAAGATAAGATGCAAACAATTCTTGTATATGATTTAGGTGGAGGAACTTTTGATGTTTCTATTCTAGAACTTGGTGAGGGAGTATTTGAAGTTAAAGCTACTAATGGTAATAATCATCTTGGTGGTGATGACTTTGATGAAGTTATTATTAAACACTTAGTTTCTGAATTTAAGAAAGAAAATGGTATTGATTTATCTAAAGATAAAATGGCAATGCAACGTCTTAAAGAAGCAGCTGAGAAAGCTAAAAAAGATTTATCAGGAGTTAATTCAACTCAAATATCTTGTCCATTTATAACTCAAGGAGAAGATGGACCACTTCATTTAGATACTACACTTACTCGTGCTAAGTTTGAAGATTTAATTAGAGATTTAGTAGATTCTACTTTAAAACCAGTTAGAAATGCTCTTAAAGATGCTGGAATGAAAAAGGAAGATATTGATCAAGTAATTTTAGTTGGTGGATCTACTCGTATTCCAATGGTTCAAGAATTAATTAAGAAAGAACTTGGTAAAGAACCAAATAAATCTGTAAACCCAGATGAAGTTGTAGCAATGGGAGCTGCTATTCAAGGTGGAGTGCTTACTGGAGATGTTAATGATATTGTACTTCTTGATGTAACACCACTTTCACTTGGTATTGAAACTTTAGGTAATGTTATGACAACTTTAATTCCTAGAAATACAACAATTCCTACAAGTAAATCACAAGTATTCTCAACAGCAGCAGATAATCAACCAGCAGTAGATATTCATGTTCTTCAAGGGGAACGTCCAATGGCTATGGATAATAAAACGCTTGGAAGATTCCAACTTACAAATATTCCACCAGCACCACGTGGAGTACCTCAAATTGAAGTTAAATTTGATATTGATGCTAATGGTATTGTAAACGTTACTGCTAAAGATCTTGGAACTAATAAAGAACAATCAATAACAATTACATCTAATACTTCACTTTCTGAAGAAGAAATAGATAAAATGATGAAGGAAGCTGAAGCTAATCGTGAAGCAGATGAAAAGAGAAAGGCTGAAGCAGATGCAATCAATGAAGCTGAAGCTATGGTATTCCAAACTGAAAAGGCTATAAAAGACCTAGGTGATAAAATAGATGAAGGAGAAAAATCAGAAGCAGAAGATAAGGTAAAAGCTTTAAAAGAAGCTATTGATAAAAAAGATGTTGAAGATATCAACAAAAAGAAAGAAGAACTTCAAGAAGTAACATATAAACTAGCTGCTAAAGTTTATGAACAAGCTGCAAAAGAAAATGAAGAAAATAAATCAGAAGATACTGAAGAACCTAAAAAAGATGGTGTAAAAGAAGCTGAATTTGAAGAAAAATAATAGTAGTGAAAAGCCTTACAATTAGTAAGGCTTCTCATGCATAAAAAATAAAATCTAAAGGAGATACTATGTCAAAAACTAAAAAAAGAGAAGAAGTAAGTGAAAAATATAAATGGGATTTATCTAAAATTTATAGTAGTGAAGAAGAAATTAATAATGATATTGAAAAAATAAAAGAGTTAACAGAAGATTTTCTTAAATATAAAGGAAAACTTACAGAAAGTAGTGATTTATTACTTTCTGCTACTAATGATTATTTTAGTTTAACTAGGATACTTGATAAATTAATAGTTTATTCTCATATGAAATTTGATGAAGATAAAAAAGTTTCTAAAAATGAAGAAATTATGGGAAAAATAGATAAACTATGTGATGAAATAAGTGAAAAACTTGCTTTTTATACACCAGAAATATTAAATGAAGATTATGATAAGATAAAAAAATATATTAAAGAAAACGATGGCTTAAAAAAATATGATTTTATGTTTTATGATTTGTTTAGAGAAAAAAAGCATATTCTTCCTCTTCGTGAAGAAGAGATGATGGCTCGTCTTGGTGAAGTGTTTTCTGTTTCAGAAAATACATTTAGAATACTAGATGATGTTAACTTAAAATTTAATAATATTACTGATGAAGAAGGTAATCGAGTAGAACTTAATAATAGTAATTATTCAGTTTATATAAAATCAAAAGATAGAAGAGTTAGAAAAGATGCTTTTGAAAATCTTTATAATTCTTATAATGGTTTTAAAAATACATTTGCTTCACTTTTAAAAGGTAATGTTAAGACTAATTTCTTTATTTCTAATACTAGAAAATATAACAGTCCACTTGAAATGAGTTTATATGATGATAATATTGATAAGAAGTTATATCTTTCTTTAATTGAAAAAGTTAATGATAACTTAGATATTATGGAAGATTATATGGCACTTAGAAAAGATATTTTAGGTCTTGATGAAGTTCATATGTATGATGTTTATGCTCCACTTGTTGATGGAGTAGATAAGACGTATTCTTATGAAGAGGCTAAAGAACTGGTTATAAAAGCTTTAGAACCGCTTGGAGAAACTTATATTAATGATTTGAAAAAATTATTTGATAGTAATTGTATTGATGTTTATAATAATGAAAATAAAAGAGGAGGAGCTTATTCTTGGGGGTGTTATGATACGCTTCCTTATGTGCTTATGAATTTTGAAGGAAAATTTACAGATGTTTCTACAATAGCTCATGAACTTGGACATTCTATGCATAGTTTATATTCTCATAAATATCAAGATTATCATGATTCTGGTTATCCAATCTTTTTAGCAGAAATAGCCTCGACTGTTAATGAAATATTTTTAAATAGATATTGCAGTATTCATGCTGAATCTAAAGAAGAAAAAGCTTATTACTTAAATAATTTACTTGAAAACTTTAGAACTACACTTATTAGACAAACTATGTTTGCAGAGTTTGAACTTTTGATTCATGATTTAGAAGAAAAAGGTGAGGTTTTAACAGATGAGGTTCTTTGTAATACATATTTAGATTTGAATAAAAAATATTTTGGTGATAGTGTTATAAGTGATGATTTAATAAAGTTGGAGTGGGCTAGAATTCCTCATTTTTATACAAGTTTTTATGTTTATAAATATGCGACAGGTATTGCAGTTGCTTGTAAGATAGTAAGTGATATTTTGGATGAAAAAGAAGGTGCACTTGATAATTATATGAAGTTTTTGTCTAGTGGGGGAAGTGATTTTCCACTTGAAATTCTTAAAAAAGTTGGAATTGATATAGTAAATGATGATACGATAGATAAAGCTCTTGAGATGTTTAGAGAAACTTTAGAGGAGTTTAAAGAAATAACAAAATAGAAAGAGGTAGTTTATGGCAAAAAAAGATTATTATGAGGTTCTTGGAGTAGATAAAAATGCTTCGGAAAAAGATATAAAAATGGCTTTTAGAAGACTTGCTAAAAAATATCATCCAGATGTTAATAAAGGTTCTGATGCTGAGGAAAAATTTAAAGAAGCTCAGGAAGCGTATGCTGTTTTGTCAGATGAAAATAAAAGAAAACAATATGATCAATTTGGTCATGCTGCATTTGAAAATGGTGGTGGAGGTTTTTCATCTGGAGGATTTGATTTTTCAGGTTTTGATTTTTCTGATATATTTGATAATATTTTTGATTTTGGTACTGGTGGAGGTTCTTTTGGATTTTCTTCATCTTCTAAAAGGGGAAGAAGAAAGTCTAAAGGTAGTGATAGCTTACTTGTAATGGAAATTACTTTCATGGAAGCTGCCCTTGGATGTACTAAAGAGATAGAAATTACTACGACTGATACATGCTTTGAATGTTCTGGTAAGGGTGGTTTTGGAGAACATACTTGTGAAGAGTGTCATGGAAGTGGTACAATCACTGGAAGTCAAAATACTTTATTTGGTAGTTTTTTAACCAAAACTACATGTCCTTCTTGTGGTGGTGAAGGAGTAACATTTGATAAAACTTGTTCTAAGTGTCATGGAAAAGGCAGAGTAAAAGTTGTTAAAAATGTTGATGTAAAAGTTCCTGAGGGAGTAGATACAGGAAATAGAATAAGGCTTTCTGAAATGGGAGAAGTTTCCCCTAATGGCGGGCCAAATGGAGATTTGTATATAGAATTTAAAGTAAAAGAACATGAATTTTATGAAAGAGAAGGAAATGATGTTTATTTAGAAGTTCCTATTATAATAACAGAAGCAATTTTAGGGTGTAAAAAAGATGTAAAACTTTTAAATTCTGTTGTTACTTTAACTATTCCAGCTGGCTCAAATTCTGGAGATAAACATAGAATAAAAGGAAAAGGTATAAAAGATGTTAATTATCATAATGCTGGAGATTTTTATGTTATTTTAAAAGTTATTACTCCTAAAAAATTATCTAGAGAACAAAAGAAGTTGATTGAAAAATTAAATGATACAGATCTATCTGATAAAATTATGGATAAATACAATAAATTCTTAAAACAATAGTGAAGTGCTATTGTTTTAATTTGTCAAAACAATTATTGTAAATTAATACTTTTCATGATAGAATAAAAATATCAGAAACGGGTGAATTTTATGAATGAATTTATAAGTGAATTTGGAAAGGAAAATTTTGTTATTTTAATTGCAATAGTGGGAGCAATAATTCTTGCTTTAATTATTATTGTTTTAATAGAAAAAATTCAGGCTAAGGCTAGAATGAAAAAGCAAATAAGAAAACAAATTTCAAATATGAATTCTGTTAGTAATAATTTTGAAAATCAAGTTGTTAGAGAAGATGTTTCTAAACAAGATCAAGTAGAAGTTTTGGAAGAAAGTTATGTTAATGATAATAATAATAATGATAATGAAGTAGTTTATGTTGAAAATGTTAATCCTAAACTTGAAGCAAAGGAAAAGCTTGAGGAAGTTACTAAAAAATTAATAGAGAAGGATGATGGTCTTATTGATCATACTCATTTTGAAACTGAACAAGAGGAAAAATCAATAATAAGTTATGAAGAGTTAGTAAAAGCTTCACACGATATTGATGAAAAAAATGATAAGCTTCTTGAAGATGAGGGAGAAGCTGCGATAACTTTAGAAGAACTTTATCAAAAGCATGTTGATAATCAAAACAAAGTTGAAGAATCTAAAGTTGATGTAAAGGTAAACAATCCTGTTTTTGAGGATGATGAACCTAAGAAATTTAAGAATTCTGAGGTTATTTCTCCAGTTTTTGGTTTTTATAGTGGTAAGACAAAACAAGAACAAATGAAACCAAAAGAAGTGTTTGAAGAACTTGATAAAAATGTAGGAATGAAAGATTTAGAGGATGAAATTCAAAGAACAGAAGATTTTCTTTCTGAACTTAAAAGACTTAAAAATAAATTAGATTAATCTAATTTATTTTTTAAAAGGAGGTAAAATTATGAGAGTTGGAGTTTATACTTTGGGATGTAAAGTTAATACTTATGAAAGTGAGTTTATTATAAGTTTATTTAAAAATCGTGGATACGAGATAGTTTCTTTTGATGATGAACCAGATATTTATATAATTAATACTTGTACTGTTACTAATAATAGTGATAGAAAAGATAGAAAAATAATAAATAGTATAAAGAATAAAAATGCTTGTAAAGTAGTATGTGGGTGTTTTGTAGAAAGTGCTAAAAATTATGATTTTGATGGAATAGATGTAGTAATTGGTAATTATAATAAGTCTAATATAGTTGATTTAGTTGAGGAGCATTTAAAAACAAAAAAACAAATTATTGCTAAAGAGAATATTATGACTGTTCCTTTTGAAGATATGGAGATAAACCATGTTGAAACTAGAACAAGAGCTTTTGTAAAAATTCAGGATGGTTGTGAAAATTACTGTGCTTACTGTATTATTCCTTTTGTTAGAGGAAGGTGTAGATCTAAAGATAAAGATGTTGTTCTTAGAGAGATTACTAATTTAGTTAATAATGGATATAAAGAAATAGTTTTAACAGGAATTCATACTGGAAATTATGGGGCAGATTTAGGGATGAGATTTTCAGATCTTTTGGAAGAAATACTTAATATAAGTGGTTTAAAAAGACTTAGAATATCTTCGATTGAAATAACAGAACTTGATGATAAGTTTTTTGAACTTTTGAAAAATCCTGTTTTGTGTAATCATTTGCATATTCCACTTCAAAGTGGTAGTGATAATGTTTTAAAACTTATGAATAGAAAATATACAAAAGAAGAATTTGAAAAGATAATAGATAAAATAAGAAGTATAAGACCAGATATTTCTATTACTACCGATGTTATTGTAGGGTTTCCTATGGAAACAGAAGATGATTTTGAAGAGTGCTTAGATTTTGTGAATAAAATTGGTTTTTCTAAAGTTCATGTATTTCCTTATTCAAAAAGAGATGGTACTAAAGCTGCTAGAATGAGTGGTCATATTGATGGAAATACAAAAAAGGATAGAACTAGAAGACTTTTGAAGTTATCCGAGGAGTTAGAGAAAGTTTATTATGAATCCCAATTAGGTAAAACTGAATATGTTTTAATTGAAAAAGTCCAAGATGGTTTTTCTTATGGACATACTACTAATTATTTGTATTTAAAATTAGTTGGAGATTATAAAGAAAATGAAATTTATGAGATAAGTGTTTCAAAAGATATGTTTAATTAATGTTAATATTTAGTTACTAGACTGTAAAAGTGTATAATATTTTTAAAAAACTTTAAAAAAAATATGAAATGTGTTATTATGTTGTTAGGAGGGTATGTTATGAATGATATATATGGTTATGACAAATTGAAAAAAACACTTGATAAGAAAAAAGAAGATGATATAGATTTTAAAGTTAAAATGGTTCAAACACTTGATGATGAATATAAAAATACAGGTTTTTATAATGGTTATGATGTTAGAGGTAAAGCTTTAAAAGATCATGATGAAATTATGGAAAAACATGGGGTTAATGTAGTTGCTTATGATGGTGATGTCAATGTAAATAAAAAAAGTATTTCAAAAGAAAGTAAGAATAAGAAATTAAAAATAGTTCTTACTGCGATTGCAACTGGTGCAATTTTATCATTTTTTGTTATAGGAGCTGCTGACTTTTTAAATCATCCTGAAAGTTATTTTACTACACATCCAAATTTTGAAGGCACTCCAACAATTTCAGAGTTGCTTCAAAGAACACCAGAAAATTTTGGTATTGGAGGAAGATAGAATGGAAGACGTTAAATATATAACTATTGGAGGTTTTGATTTTATCATTGTTAAAGAACTTGATTTTCAAGGCAATCATTATATGCTAGCAATAGATGAAAAAGGTGAGGATACTATTGCAGTTTTAAAACAAAAATTTGTTGATGGAGTTGAAAAAGTTGAATCTGTTCAAGATGATGATGAACTTGAAATGATTTTTGAACTTATTAAAAATGAAAATAGTGAAAGTTAATTGCTATTTTCTTTTTTTTTTGTTATAATTTAAAAGAATTTTGAGGTGATATTCATGTTTGTAGATGAGGTAAATATTAAAGTAGTAGCAGGTTCTGGTGGGGATGGATGTACTGCTTTTAGAAGAGAAAAATATGTAGAACTTGGTGGTCCTTTTGGTGGTAATGGAGGAAGAGGATCTGATATCATTTTTAAAGTTGATGAAGGACTTCGTACTTTAGTGGATTTAAGATATAACAAAATAATTAAAGGTCAAAGAGGAGCGAATGGTGAAGGAAAGAATAAAAATGGTAAAAGTGCTAAAGATATAGTGATTAAAGTTCCTCCAGGAACAGTTGTTCGTGATAATGATACTAATTTACTTGTTTGCGATTTGAAAAATCATGGTGAAGAGTTTATTGTTGCTAAAGGTGGACGTGGTGGAAGAGGAAATACTGCTTTTAAGACACAAAATAATCCTGCTCCTAGTTTTTCTGAAAAGGGAGAGCCTGGAGAAGAAAGATATTTAAAAGTAGAACTTAAATTACTAGCAGATGTTGGACTTGTTGGAATGCCTAGTGTTGGTAAAAGCACTATTTTATCTAAAATTTCTCGTTCTAAGCCAAAGATCGCAGCTTATCATTTTACTACACTTAATCCAAATCTTGGAGTAGTTAAGACTAGTGATGGAAGAAGTTTTACAGTGGCAGATCTTCCAGGACTTATAGAAGGAGCATCACTTGGTGAAGGACTTGGAGATAAGTTTTTAAAACATATTGAAAGAACAAGGATAATTGCACATGTTGTTGATATGTCTGGTTTTGAAGGAAGAGATCCTTTTGAGGATTATCAAAAAATATGTAAGGAACTTGAAGATTTTGATAAAAACTTGTTAAATAAACAAAGTCTTATTATTGCTAATAAAATGGATATGGATGGTGCTATAGAAAATTTAGAAAAATTTAAAAAACAGGTTTCTGGTAAAGAAATATTTGAAGTGTCTGCGATTAATGCTGAAGGACTTGATAAAGTTCTTGTTTATATGGCCGATCTTTTAGATGAAATCGAAGTTACTCCTTTGGAAGATGAAGAAAATTATGAAGATTATGTTTTATATAAATATAAAAAAGAAGATCCATTTCAAATTGAAAAGGATGGTGATGTGTTCATCTTAAGAGGAAAAGAAATAGAAAAATTATTTAGAATGAATAAGTTTAATTCAGATGAAGCTATACTTAGATTTGCTAAAAAACTTGCTAGAATGGGTGTTGATGAAAAATTAGAAGAGATGGGTGCTAAACAAGGAGATATTGTTAAGATACTTGATTATGAGTTTGAATTTAGAAATTAAAAAAGAGCAATTTATTATTATTTGCTCTTTTATTTTGTATTTAGTCTGTAAACATTAATACTAGGTGGATTAAATAATCTAAAGTCAATGATTGAGTTTCCTACGCCATTTGAAATATAAATATCTGTATTTTCAGTTTTGTAATGGTTGTCATAATAATTTTTTGCATTGTTTGGTAAGTAAAATGGTTTTATGAGTGGTAGTTTTGCTTGTCCATTATGAGAATGTCCTGCGAGGATTAGATTTACATCATAATTATTGATAAATTCATCTATGTAATCTGGTTCATGTAGTATAACGATTTTATAGGTTATGTTATCAATGTCTTTGTTAGTTAAAGTAGATACTTTTGGATTTCCATATGATATGTTATCTATTCCATATACGATTATAGGTTCATTTATTTTATTATAGATAGTATCATAATTGTTTTTTAAAACTTTAAAGTCTGCATCATACATAATATTATCAAAGTTTTCATTATAAAAGTCATGGTTTCCAATGCTAGCATATTTTCCAAGATTAGCGTCTATTTTTGATAAATAATTTGTTACTTTTTTTATGTCACTATTGGTGGCAGTATAATTTTTGTCTATTAAATCTCCAGTAAATATAACAATGTCTGGTTTCATAGTGTTTATTTTATTAACAAGATTTTTTAATCTTTTTTCATTAAATCCTGTTCCGTAGTGGATGTCTGAAAAGTGGATGATTTTTACTCCATTAAAGCTGTCTGGCAGGTCTTTACTTTCTATTTTGTATTCTTTAATAGTTAAAATATTAGGTTCTCCAAATTTGCCCCAGATGATTAATCCTATTATTATAATTATTAAAAATATAATAAATTTTTTCATGAATTTTCTTTGTTTTTTCTTTCTGTCCTTTTTTCTTTTTCTTTCATTTTTTTCATATCTAGATGGCATATTATATTACCCCCACAGATAAAAATGATAAAATTACTAAAACTGTATTATGAATAAAGTGAAAAGTCATTGGGACAAAAATATTTTTTGTTTTAGTGTACATGTAAGCAAATATTGCTCCGAATAGTCCGTAAGGAATAATGTATAACATTTGATTTGTACCTATTTCAGTAATGGTATGGGCAAGACCAAATAATAAACCAGAAATAATTATAAATATAAAACTATTTTTGAATACTTTACTAAGACATTTTCTAAAAATAATTTCTTCTGCAAAGGGTGCGAAGATGCAAGATGCAAAAGCTGTGTATATTGGAAATGCTTTTAGAGATGCTTGAACTGCTTCTTCGTTTGTGGCAGTTGATGGATATATAAGTTGGATTATTAGATTAGATCCAATCATTAGGATAAGTCCTAGTAACCATAATTTAAATCCAAATGAAAAATTTTTTCCAAAGTTTTTTATGTGTTTGCTAAATTCATTATTAAGTTCTTTTCTATATATCAAATATAAAATAAACATAAAGCTGATATCAATGATGATTAAGGATATATTTTTTAAAGAGTTATTAAGTGTTAGAATATCAAGACCAGCATATTTTAAGATAGCAATTACAATAGCAGAATAAAGTATGTCCATGATAAAAAGTCCAATAAATAACATAAATCTATTTAATGATTTTTCCAATTTTGTTCACCTCTAGTTTCATAATTAGTATACCATTAAATGGGTAATTTAAAAAGAATAAAGGATTAAAAAAATTTTTAAATGTAAATATGTAACCAAATAGATGAAGTAAAAAGTTTTAAGTTAAAGGGAGTTTAAATCTTTAGAACTATCTACTAAAACAAAAAAAGAAGCCGTACCCCCTGAGGACGGCTTCGATAAAAAGAATAAAAAGGGGTTGGCTAGTGTGATACTAGCATCCAATTCGCCTAAGTCGAATTGGTGATATATATAATAATCGTAAAAACCTTATTTGTCAATTGTTTTTGTTAAAAAAATGCAATTTTTTTGCGTTTTGTTAAAACTCTTTTTTTGATATAAAAAATTAAAAATATTCTTTTGAAAAATGCTTGAATTTGTGGTATAATTTGAAAGAAAAAGGACGTGGTGATATTGATAACTTTAGATAAAGTTAAAGGTGTTGGACCAAGAACTAAGATGCTATTTAATAAACTTGGAATAGAAAACGTAGATGATTTAGTTACTCATTATCCATTTAGATATGAAAGAATAGTTAAAAGTGATTTAGCTATGGTAAATGAAATGGATAAAGTTATTATAGATGGAAAAGTTGATAGTGCTCCGATATTAATAAGATTAAAGGGTAATCTTAATAAAATGAATGTTAGAGTAGTTACTAGTGATGGTAAAGTAGTGGGAGTGTCTATTTTTAACAGAGCTTTTTTAAAGAGTTCTTTAACAGTGGGAGCTTCTGTGACGGTTTTTGGAAAATTTGAAAAGTCTAAAAATATAATTTTAGCTTCGGAAATAAGAATGGGGCTTCTTCCTAAAGGAGAAAAAATTGAAAGTGTTTATCATGGGACAGCAGGTCTTGCTTCTAAGACAATTGCAGGGTTTATTAATACTGCTCTTATGCAGTATGGGAATGATATAACTGATTATATTCCTAAGAGTTTAACTGTTAAGTATAATTTTTTGAATAAAAAAACTGCTCTTAATATAGTACATAATCCTTCGACTATGGATAAGTTAAAAGAAGCTAGTTTAAGACTTAAGTATGAGGAATTGTTTCTTTATATGACAAAGATTAATTATTTAAAAATAAAGAATCAAAATATTAAAAATGGTATAGATAGAGATTTTAATGATGAAGATTTGAATAAGTTAATAGATGATTTGCCATTTAAACTTACGAAAGATCAAGATAAGGTTTTAGAGGAAATATTAAAGGATTTAAAATCTAAAAAAAGAATGAATCGTTTGCTTCAAGGTGATGTTGGAAGTGGTAAAACAGTAATTTCTGTACTTGCGCTTTATGCAAATTATTTAAGTGGTTATCAAGGAGCTTTGATGGTTCCAACGGAAATTTTAGCTAATCAACATTATGATACAGTATGCTCTCTTTTGAAGGGCACTGATGTTAAGGTTAAGTTACTTATTGGATCTTTATCTAAAAAAGAGAAGGATGCGATTCATAAAGAGTTAAAGGATGGAGATATTGATATAGTAATTGGTACTCATGCTTTAATTCAAGAAGATGTTGATTATGAGAGGTTAGGGCTTGTTATTACCGATGAACAACATAGGTTTGGGGTTATGCAAAGGACTATTTTAAAGGATAAGGGGGATGCTCCGGATGTTTTATATATGTCTGCTACTCCAATTCCTAGAACGTATGCTCTTACAATTTATGGGGATATGGATATATCTGTGATAAAAAGTTTACCAAGTGGTAGGAAACCTATTACTACTTATTTGAAATCTAATACTGAGATAAAAGATGTTCTTTATATGATGTATGAAGAACTTAAAAATGATCATCAGATATATGTGATTGCTCCTTTAATAGAAGAATCTGAAAACTTGGATTTAACTACTGTTAATGAACTTAAAGATAAGATGGAAGTTGCTTTTGGTAGTAAATATAATATTGGAGTAGTTCATGGGAAGCTTTCAAGTAAAGATAAAGATAAAATAATGGGTGAGTTTGCTAGTAATAAGATTCAAATTTTAATAAGTACAACAGTTATTGAAGTTGGGGTTGATGTTCCTAATACTACGATGATTGTTATATTTGATGCTAATAGGTTTGGACTTTCTACACTTCATCAGCTTAGAGGTAGAGTTGGAAGAAGTAGTTTAGAATCTAAATGTATTTTAATTAGTGATAGTGATACAGAAAGACTTAAAGTTATGACTAAGACAAATGATGGATTTGAAATAAGTGAAGAAGATTTTAAGTTAAGAGGACATGGAGATTTATTTGGTACAAGACAAAGTGGCGATGAGTGTTTTAAGATTGCTAATGTTAAAGAAGATTATAAGATTCTTTTAAAGGCAAAGGAGGATTCATTAAAGTTTTTGGAAAGTACTAATGAAGAGGATATAAAATTAAGATATGAAATAATAAGTAATATTAACGATGCATAGTAAAATTTCCTAAAAAAGGAAAAATTATAATTGACATTAGAAAAAAAATATATTACTATTAAGTTACAAGGTAGATTACCTTGTCTGCTTTTTACGAGAAAATGTAAAAAGTGGTATTCAACCAAAACCCCCTGAA
>JBJEYJ010000004.1:0-4770 GCA_051886655.1 Bacilli bacterium
CACCTAAAATATCTTATGAAAAAAGCTAAAAATGGTGCAAATATATTAAAAAAATACTATAACAAAAACAAAAATTAAAAAAAGTTAATTTTCTATATCAACTTTACATAAATTTTGCTAGAATTTCTTCTAAATATTTATTATTTAACCAAAAACAATGTTTTGTATATTCTGTTACACCTGTTAATTTATCTCTTACTGGTAATTCAAATGTATCTTTCGAATCCCTAGCATGTGGTCTAACATGGCAAACTTTATTCTCTGCCATACCTGGAAAATTTGTTGTTCTATTTCCGTTATTATCAATTTCTTTTACTATATTACCAGATTTAATAACTTCTATAGTTTTATCCCACATATTCTTAACTTCATTTTGTAATGTTAATTCTGGAATATTCCATAATTTTATACCTTTAAATACATATTCACCATTTATCATTTTAAATACAAAGAACATATATTTAGTTGATTCTAACTCTTCTCTTAAATCTGAAGTTTCCCATTCTTGATTTACAATATCAGTAAATCTAAATGCAGGAAATGGCATTGATTCTTTTATTCTTCCATTTTCTTCTACTCTTATTGTTCTGGGAACAATATTTGCTTTTAAAAATTCATCAGTTTCACTTAAATTACCTTTAACGCCAAACATTCTACTTATCAACATCGCATTTAAGTTTTTTGCACTAGATTCGATATTAAACTCTTCCATTAGTTGTTTTTGAGTCATTCCTTTATATTTATTAATTACATTATTAATAAAATCATTAAATGTAATATTTCTATTTCCAATAATCTTTTCTACATTTTCATAGTTACCAATATACTTTCTAACTAATTGAGTCATGTATGAAGTCTTTAAACAAAATGCTCTTTGCATAGCTTTAATCGGAGAAAATGGTTGTTGTCTTAATGATTGTGAATTAGCACCTTTAGTACAAGCACCTAAGTACATTGTATCTGCCTCAGAAATTTCATGTGCTTTACCATCTTTTATTTTCTTTACAATTGCATTCCAGTCTTCAATTACAACTTTTAAATCTTCTTCTGGGAAAGTGAATAATTTTTCATGAGTTACTTTTAAATCTTTTTTATTTATACCTTGTTCATATAAATACCATATGATTTGAATTTTATTATTTTTATACCAAAAGTGACTATTAAAAAAATCATTTTTATATTCTTCCATATAATTAATAATATTTAAAACTAATCTTTCTTTTGCAGATAAAGTATTATCCTTGTTTCTTTTATATGGTGTAACTTTTAATTCAATTCCTGCATCTTCAAAGTCAGGCGCAGATATAGAATTTGAACCATATTTATAAACATCATTTTCAAATATGTGACCAAAGAAAGCTTTATTAAATTTTTCCACTTCTTCATCATAATCATCACTTTTAATAGTTTTAACATTCATGTCTTGTAACTCACCAAAAGTCTTACCAATTGCTGATTTAGCTAATATCGTAATTTCTTCTTCAGTATAATTTTTTGTCATAAATTCTCCTTTCGATCTTGTTTTAATTAAAATTTTATTATAAAATATTAGTAGTAAATGTTGATCTTTTCTACAAATTAGTTTATAATTTTATAGTAATAAAAGTTGATCTTTTTACCTATTTACATTATAATATAAATAGATATTTCAAACAATATAAAGGAGTATTATTCATGAAAAAAACGGTTGTAGAATTATTCGCCGGTGTTGGTGGATTTAGATGTGGTTTAAATAAAGTTACTTTGATAGATAATAAAGTTAAAGAAAATGGAAATTGGAAGTTTGTGTGGGCTAACCAATGGGAACCTTCTACTAAAACTCAAGATGCTTTTAATTGTTATACTAAAAGATTTGGTTCTGAAAATGCAAGCAATGTTGATATATTTAAAGTAAATAAAAAAGAAATACCTGACCATACTTTATTAGTTGGTGGATTTCCTTGTCAAGATTATTCAGTAGCACAAACTCTTTCTAATAGTAAAGGTATTGAAGGAAAAAAAGGTGTTCTTTGGTGGGCTATTGCTGATGTATTAAAAGCAAAGAAACCTCCATTTGTACTTTTAGAAAATGTTGATAGATTGCTATTATCTCCTGCCAAACAAAGAGGAAGAGATTTTGGAATTATTTTAAGAAGTTTTGCAGATAATGGTTATGCGGTTGAATGGAGAGTTATAAATGCTGGAGAATATGGATTACCACAAAAAAGAAGAAGAGTATTTATCTTTGCATATCATAAATCAACTAACTATTATAAATCATTAGTTAAAATTAATTTAAAAGATATTATATTTGAAAAAGGAATATTTACAAAACAATTCCCAATAAAGAAAGAAGAATTAGATTTTAGTACTGCTGATTTAACAAAAGATAACTATGAAACACTAGTTGAAGTAAGCGATAATTTTAAAGCACAATTTTATAATGCCGGAGTTATGTTAAATGGTAAAGTGTATTCTTCTAAAGTAGAAAAAGATTGTGATGAAATTTATCCTTTAAAAAATATTATTCAAAAAGATAAAGTTGAAGATAAATTTTTCTTAAGTAAAGAAACATTAGAAAAATTTCAATACTTAAAAGGAACAAAAAGAATACCAAGAGTAAAACCAAATGGTGACCCTTATATGTATACAGAAGGTGCTATGCCATGTCCTGATAATTTAGAAGCACCAGCAAGAACGATGTTAACAAGTGAAGGTGGAGTTAGCAGAACAACACACATAGTTGAAGATTACTTAACTAAAAAAATCAGATTATTAACCCCTTTAGAATGTGAAAGAATCAATGGATTCCCCGATAATTGGACTAATACAGGCATGACTGATAAAAGAAGAAATTTCATGATGGGAAATGCACTTGTAGTTGGTATAATTGAACGAATAGGAAAAGAAATTGAAAATATAATAGAAAAAGAATAAAGAGCGTTAGGTTATCCTAACACTCTTTTGATTTAATAAAACTCATATCCCCACTGCTATGTCTATCAGTAAAGTATTCACCTTTAATATTTTCTAAGTCTTCTAGATTCAATTTACAAGTACCATAATGAATTTTACTTCTATCTCTATTTTTTTGAGATGGTTCATTGATATAAGTATATGTTAAATACCATACTTCTTGCTCTTTATAAATATTTGCAATTACTGATTTACTAAAACTTTCATTGCTTTGCATAATTACTCTTACAGAAAACAAATCTTGATAAATATTAACCTTTACTTTCTTTGACTGTTTTTTTCCTTCATATACATATTCTAACTTAGCTATATATCCATTACATAATCTAGGTGTTTTTTCAAATAGATTATATTTCCAAAACCATTTACTATATAAACTTGATATAATTAAACTTCCTGTTGATGAGTAACTAATGGCATCAAAAACTTCAAATTTACAAATTAGATATAAAAAACAAAATATTGTTATGCTAATATATATGAATATTTCTAAATATTTTTTATTCATTATTTCACAACCTCAACAGTTTCATACAATAAATTAACAAAGTTAACTATTTTTTTAAAAATGGTATCATCAGCAACTAATTTCTTAATACCATTTCCTTCTTTGTAACTTCTAAAATTATATCGATTATCATATAAGTAATTGATTATATTTTTTGTTCCTATTTCTAAGCAATAAGTATATTCTGTAAATAATGAGTCAGGTATGTTCCATAACAATGATTCTAATTGAAAAGAACCAATATCATCAAAATTCAAATCTCTTTTAATATTTTTTAATATTCTAACATATCTTTTATAATTATAATTAGTATTTTTATTTTTTTGAGTAGAATTATCAATATGTTGCAATGGAAAATTTTGTATTCTTTCTCCATCATCTGTGTAAAAATAAATCCCATCTTTTATAAAAGTATCATAAAAAGCCGGCACAACATCTATATCTTTTCTACCTGAATTTCCTTCTACTTTAATTGATTTATTTTTTCTATGTACATTACGACTACCAAAATAATTTTCTAAGGCAGATAATATACTATCTTTATATGAAGAAAATTGATACGGCATCGCCGTTTTATAAAGTATTGAAACATCAACATCACTTGTATATTTTATATTAGTTTTATTTGCATAAGAGCCTTGTAATAAGACAGTTAATACACCACCAAAGGAATCCCTTTTTTCATAATAAAAAGTATATTCATCATATTGTTTCAAATCATCATCCAAATCATAACCAGCATACACCAACGCATCTCTTACCATTCTTATAGCTCTTTTACAGGCTTCATTTTCTGTATCACTTATTGGTTTTGCATATTCTTCTAAATCTTTTCTTGTATATCGCATTATTCATCACTTCCTTTACTTCTTTCTATTCGATAATACACTTCCAGCTAAACTTTTAGCAGATTTAGAAGTTTTTTTAGATTTTAAGACCTTTGATGCTGTGCTAGATGTATTCTTTGAACTTCTAATTTTATTTTTCATTAAATCATCTCCTTATCCAGCCATGATTTTCTTTAAATACAAAAAAACGCTAAATGACTAGCGCTAACAACCATAATTTATAACTACCAAAATTTCCCTATTGATTATTTTTTTAAAATTAGATATAATAAAAGTGTAATTAGTTTATGATTGCTAGTTGCTATAATTGTTATGTGCTTTTGTCTTGTGTTGCACATTAATAATCATTTGCCTCTTTTTTGCCGAAAAGAAGGCTTTTTTTGTGCCTATAAATACTACTCTGTATGTTAATGATATTATAAGAATGTAGGAAAAATGTAAAATAAAAATGTCGGTTTT
>JBJEYJ010000005.1:0-4736 GCA_051886655.1 Bacilli bacterium
TAAATATTATGTTTCATACTTTTTAAAATTTTTTACAAAAAAAGAAAGCCTTTGTTAGGCCCATTTCACTATATAAATTGTAAAATCAAAAATTTAATTTTAAACAAATCTATTTATTTTAGCTACTTTTATTCTTTTTCTTTTAGTTCTTGTAATTTTTTTTCTATATTTTCTCCATATTCAATTGATGTATCATAATGAAAACTTATTTGAGGCATTTTTCTTATTTCTATACTTTTTGAAAGTTCAATTTCTATATAGTTAGCAGCTTTATTTAAAGCTTTTTCTGTTTCTTCTTTTTTATCTCTATTTAAACAGGTAAAATAAACTTTAGCATATGATAAATCATTAGTAACATCACATCCAGTTAAAGTTACAAATTTTATGTTCGGATCTTTTATTTCTTCTAAAATAATTCTACTTATTTCACGGGTAAACATACTACCTATTTTTTTTGTTTTTACACTCATCTTTTTACCTCTTCTAAAGCATATACTTCAATAATATCGCCTTCTTTAATATCGTTAAAGTTTTCAATTGTTATTCCACATTCTATACCTTTTTTTACTTCACTAGCTTTATCTTTTCCTCTTTGAAGGGATGCAATTGTGCCATCATAAATAACTATACCATCTCTAATAAGTCTTACTTTATCTCCATTTTTTATTATACCTTCAGTAACATAACTTCCTGCGATTGTACCAACTTTTGAAAATTTAAATAATTGTCTTACTTCTGCATTTCCTAATACTTTTTCTTCATATTCTGGATCAAGCATTCCAAGAATTGCATCTTCTAGTTCTTCAACTATTTTATAGATTACATTATGAAGTCTAATGTCTACTCCATATTCTTTGGCAAGACTCACTGTCTTGCTATTTGGTCTAACGTTAAATCCTATTATAATAGCATTTGATGCATTAGCTAGAACTATATCACTTTCTGTAATTGTTCCTACTCCACTTCTGATTACATCGACTTTTACATCATGCGAATTAATTTTAGCAAGTGATTGTTTAATAGCTTCTTCGCTACCTTTAACATCTGTTTTAAGTACTACACTTATTGATTTTGCTCCTTCTTTTACTTTGCTAAATAAATCTTCTAGGGTCATACCAGAACGATTTGTATTAGCTTCTTTTGCTCTTAGTTTTCTTTCTTCTGATACTTTTCTTGCTTCTTTTTCTGTTTCAAATGCCATGAAGCGATCTCCTGCGATTGGTAGGTCATTTAGTCCTGTTATTTCTACTGGAGTGGAAGGCCCTGCTACTGCAATATTTTCCCCATTTTCATTTTTTAGGGTTCTTACCTTTCCATAATTAGTTCCTACTACTACAGGATCTCCAAGTCTTAGTGTTCCGTTTTGGATTAAAGCCGTAACAACTGAACCAATATTTTTATCAAGTCTAGCCTCAATTACAGAACCAGTTGCATAACGATTTGGATTTGCTTTTAAATCTTCCATTTCAGCAATTAAAAGAATATTTTCTAAAAGTTCATCTATTCCCATTTTTGTTTTGGCTGAAATTTTATTAACTAAGGTATCTCCTCCCCATTCTTCTGGAGTAAGTCCTGCTTCTGAAAGTTCTGTTAAAACTTTATCTGGATTAGCATTAGGTAAATCCATTTTATTGATTGCTACAATTATTGGTACCTTAGCTGCTTTGGCATGATCGATTGCTTCAAGTGTTTGAGGTTTTACTCCATCTTCTGCTGAAACAATTATTATTACTATATCCGTAACAGATGCTCCGCGTGCTCTCATTTCAGTAAATGCTTCATGTCCTGGTGTGTCAATAAATGTAATAAGTTTACCATTTACTAAAACTTGATAAGCTCCAATATGTTGGGTAATTCCTCCAGCTTCTCCACTTACTACACTAGTTTCTCTAATTGCATCCAAAAGAGAAGTTTTACCATGGTCAACATGTCCCATTATTGTTACAACTGGTGGACGATTAACTAAATCTTCATCTTTATCTAAAATTTCATATTCTTCAAAATTATAAATATCTCTTGTTTCTTCTTTTTTTAGTTCTTTATCATATAATTCTGTTAAAAGTTCTGCAGTTTGAAAATCAATTGCTTGATTTAGATTAGTAAGCGCTCCTAAATCAAATAATTTTTTCACAAGAACTGTAGGGTTTTCCATTAAAGAATCTGCTAAGTCTTTAACAGTCATTCCTTCTTTATAAAGAATTATTTTATCATCTTTTTCTTCATTTGTTTTTAATTTTTCTTTGTGTTTATATAAATCTTTTTTTGCTTTTAAATACTCTTTATTATCTTTCTTTTTAGAAATTGGTTGTTTTTTCATTTTTAGAGTAGATTTATCTTGTACAGTTTCAATTCTTAAATCTTTTTCGAGCTCATCATCATCAACTATTTCTTCTTCAAATTCTTCGTTTTCTTCTTTTGATTCTTCTATATTTGATGATGAAAGTTCGTTATCTAAAAGAATAATATCATCTTCTGTTAACATTGCATCTTCTGTTTGAGATGAGATATTAAGTTTTTTACATAAAGAAATTATTTCCTCAATACTTTTATCAACATCAACTGCATACTCTTTTAAACTCATCATATTTATCACCACTTTCTTATTTATATATTTTATTTTACTTTTTTACTTAATTTCTTTTCCTCTTTTAAACTATTTTTTATTTCTAACAAATACAAAAGTTTTTGGATAGAAGATTTGACTTCTTCTTTTGTTCTATATTTAATAGTTTTAAGCTCTTTATCATTAAAATTATTAACATATTCTTGTTTTACAGCTTTTTTTAATTTATCATTATTTTTAAAACTAATAATAGACATTTCGGTATCTGCTATCATAAAAACTGTTTCTCTATCTTCTTCAAGTTCTTTTAGTTTGTCTATTTCTTCTTCTGTAGGGTTTCCTAGTTTGTCTACTTCTAAAGTTCTATAATACTGATAATAGTTATCCTTTCTGTCAGATATTTTAGTAATAAAATATTCCTGTTTTTCTTTCATAAAAAGCCTCCTTTATTTTAAAATATTTAATAATTCATCATAAATTTCTTCAGGAATTTTTGTCTCTAGATGTCTTTCTAATGTTTTTGAGATTCTTGCTTTTTCTATTACTTCTTTATCTTTTTTTAGGTATGCTCCTCTTCCATTAGCTTTTCCTACTTCGTCTATGCAAATATTTCCTTCAGGCGTTCTAACAATTCTAATTAACTCTTTTTTAGGATACTTTTCTTTTGTTATTACACAAGTTCTCATTGGTATTTTTTTTACTTTCATTTTAGTCACCTACTTTAATACTTATGCCCATTTCCTTTACTTGTTCACTATTTTTGACGTCTATTTTGTATTTAGTAAGCCTTGATGCTAAACGAACGTTTTGTCCTTTTTTTCCTAAAGCTAGAGAAAAATCTTCTCCATCTGCAATTGCTAAAGCTTCTTGTTTTTTTGGATCTAATATGTAAACTTCTACGTTTTTAGCAGGATTAAGAGCATTTTTTATAAATTCTTCTTTGTCATCTGAATATTTAATTATATCTAATTTTTCTCCTGATAATTCTCTTATTATGTTTGCTATTCTAGAACCTTTTTCTCCAATACAACACCCGATAGGATCAATGTTGGCATATTCTGAAAATACTGCTACTTTGCTTCTTACTCCAGCGTCTCTTGCTACTCCATAAATCATTACTGAACCATCTGCAAGTTCTGGAATTTCAAGTTCAAATAATCTTTTTACAAAATTATAGTGACTTCTTGAAAGCAGAATAATTGTTCCTTTTGTATTTGAATTAACTTTTGTTACATAAGCCTTGATAGTTGAACCCATTTCTATTTTTTCATTTCCAATAAGTTCTGATTTAGGTAAAATTCCATTAGTACGACCTAGATCAATATAATAATTGTTTTCATCCTCAAGAGAAACAACTCCTGAAACAAGTTCTCCTTCTTTATCTTGAAATTCTTCAATTAGACTATTTCTTTCAGCTTCTCTTATTTTTTGAACTATAACTTGTTTAGCAGTAGATGCTGCGACTCTTCCAAAATTATCTGGTGTAACTTCAGTATCAATTGTATCTCCAAGTTTAAGAGTTTTATCTATTTTTTCTGCAGATTCTAAAGAAATTTCAATATCATCATCTTCTACTTCTTCTACTACAGTTTTGTACGAATAGATTTTTATTTCACCAGTTTCTCTATTTATATTTACTTTAGCGTTTGTTAAAGAATCAAAGTTTTTTTTGTATGCTGCAAGAAGTGCACTTTCCATTGATTCAAAAATGTAATCACGATCAATGTGTTTTTCTTTTTCTAAAGCTGATACTGCATTTAAAAATTCTTTTCCATTCATTATTTACTTCCTCCTTTTTCTTTACTAGATACATCAAGAATATATTTTTCTTTAATAAAGTCTTTAGCATCTAAAATATCATTAATGATTCTCGTTGCTTCGACTATTTTATCTAAATCTATAACATCTTCACTATCTAATATTATGTTTAAATTACCTTTTTCATAATTAATTGAATCTACATCTAAACCAATACTACTTAAAGGTTTTGATATTTCTTTTTTTATTTTATCTAACATAAACACCTCCAAAAACGAAACAAAAGTGGGTTATTCCCACTTCGTTGTATTTAGATTATAACATGATTGATAGTAAAAAGCAAAGTTTTTTGACTATTTTAATATAAATTATTAGTTAAAAAAATAAGAAATAAAAGAAAAAAACTAATAAAAGT
>JBJEYJ010000006.1:0-4678 GCA_051886655.1 Bacilli bacterium
TTTATGATTGTTTTTAAGCCTTTTTATGGCTTTTTTAAGTCTTTTTTGAGCTTTTATGATTTTTTTGAGCTTTTGAAACTTTTTTGAGCTTTTTTTCTAGCATTACCTATTTATTATTCAATGTTTTGATTTTGATCTTGCTCATTTGTTTCAGAATTATTTGTTTCTTCTTCGTTTGATTGTTCTATTTTGGTATTTTCTTCTGTTTCTTTGTTTTGATTTGTGTTTTTAGCAACAGTTAAGGTTACTTTATCTTCTTCTGTTAACTTTTTACCATAATCTGGACTTTGAGAGATGATGGTGCTATTTTCATAGTCTTCAGTTTCTTTATATTTTATTTCATATTTTATGTTATTACTTTCTAGTATACTAATTGCATTATCTATATTCATTCCTGTTAGATTCTCTAAAATATATGTTTTTTGATATTTTCCTACTATTACTTTAATTGTTTTATTTTTTCTTACTTTTTTGCCTGGTGTTTGATTTTGTTTTAGGACTATGTTATTTTCAGTTTCATCTTCTGTTATTTGTTCTACTTTTTGGATTTTTAAATCTTTTTTAGCAAGAATAAGTTCTGCTTCTTCGTAGGTCATGCCTATTAAATTTGGTACTTCTATATTTCTTGATTTATAGTAATGATAGCCTCCGAGTGCTAGAACTCCGATTAAGGAAAATACCATAACAAATAATATGAACATTAAAATTTTTTGGCCAAAAGTCATGCCTTTTTCTGATTTTTGGCTATTATTTTTTCTTGGTTTTTCTTTTTTTACTTTGTTTTTGGTCTTGTTTTTTATTTTGTTTTTGGTTTTGGTTTTTGTTTTATTTTTTGACTTATTTTTATCTTTGTTACCTTTTGTTTTTTCATTTTCTTCTTGTTTTTTTTGAAGTTCTTTTAAATCTTTGTAATCTAAATCTTGCTCTGAAATGGGAAATCCACAGTGTTTGCAAAACATAGAATCTTCATCATTTAGCGCTCCACAATTTTTACAATACATTAAATCACCTTCTTGTCTATATTATATAACAAGAATTAGTTGTTGCAAAATTTAGTAATTATGTTTTAGATATTTTTCACTTTTTTATTACAGCTCTTTTTTTATTGTTTCTATTTCTGTTTTTAAAGCTTTTATCATTTTTTCTAGCATGATTAGGGTTTCTTCTGTTTCATTTGTACTGTTTCTATAATTGTTGTTTTTGTTTTGATTTGATGATAAATTGTTAGGAGGGTTTTGTCTTTCACTTTCTTTTGAACCTGTTGGCTCTAGACCTCTTTCTTGCATAACTTGTCTATAAAAGGCATTTGTTGATAGGACTTGCGCTACTAACATAAGCCAGTTTCCTAAGGCATTTTGTTCTCTTGCTGTCATATCATCTATTAAGATGTATCCTACTATGACGGCACTTAAGGAAAATATTTTGGGAGGTATATTTGGTAACATATTAAATCTCCTTTAATTAAACGCTATTTCTATATCAATGTCTGTGTCTAATATTGCTATTACTAAAAAAATCGCTCCACTTATTGCTATTAGTAATGAACCTAAAAATGAAAAATATGTTAATGATTTTTTTCTTTTGTTATCATATGGTTTTAGTGACTTTATTTCTTGAAAAGAATCTTTTAAAAAGTATGTATATACAACAATTAGGATAGTAAATATTAGCATGGTTAGTTTTCGATATTTTTCTTTACTTTGGCGATCGTTATATATGAAATATTTTCTTTCAAATGTATTGGCATACCAGCTTAGTATTATTATACCTATATATATTAACCAGATAAAATCTTCTATGTTTAATTGTTTCAATCTTTTGTTTACTTCTTCGCTACTCATATTAAATTATATGAAAACTATTTTTTATTATTGTTTTATAAAAGAAAAAACCTCTTCTTGAGGTTATCTAATCTTATTTATATTTGATTCTTCTACTAGGTGCCCAAGTATTGTATCTTTTTCTATGGTGTAAGTTTCTGGACCATCTTCATTTATTTTGATATATCCTATATTATTACCTTTTTCTGTTTTTATATAAAAGTCATATGGTGCGTTTTCTGGGGTTGTAAGATAAATGTTTTCTTTTATTATTCTTTCATTATATGTTCTTAAATTATCTATAGTTGTTTTTACTCTTACTTCTTTTTTACCTTTTAGAAGCTCTATATTTTCTTTACTTCTTATTTCTTTTTCCATATTTCTCCTTGTTAATATCTTTTTAAATCTCTTTCTAATTTTCTTTTGATATCTCTTTCTTTGATAGTTTCTCTTTTGTCATAGTTTTTCTTTCCTTTGCAGACTCCGAGTAATAGTTTAGCACGATTATCTTTGTTAAAGTATATTTTAAGTGGTATTAATGTGTATCCTTCTTTTGTGATTTTGTCTGTTAGTTTTTTTATTTCTTTTTTGTGAAGAAGTAATTTTCTTGGTCTTGTTTCACTTTCGTTAAATACTTCATAGCTATGGCTGTATTTTTTAATAAACATATTTATTACGAATACTTCACCTTTTTTTATTCTGGCATAGCTATCTTTGATGTTACAAGATCCTTCTCTTATTGATTTTACTTCACTTCCTAAAAGTTCTATTCCGCATTCTATTTCTTCTTCTATAAAATAATTGTGTCTTGCTTTTCTATTTAATATTTCCATATGTTACTCCGTTTTTCTTGTTCTTATTTTTGGCTTTTCAATTTCAAAGTCTATTTCCCTTAATTCTTTTGATGCTTTTACTACTTTTACTTCTACTTCATCTCCTAGTCTATAGACTTTTTTTGTAGATTCTCCTACTAAGGTTTCTAGTTCTTCATTGTAATCATAAAAATCATCCATGGTGTTATATCCTACTCTTCCTTCTATTAGGTTAGGAAGTTCTACATACATTCCAGAGTTTGTGAAGCCTGATATGATTCCTTGATATATTTCTCCGATGTAGTTTTGCATGTATTCTGCTGATTTCATTTTATTAGATTGTCTTTCACATTTATCAGAGTTTTGTTCTTGCACACTTGAATGTTTTGCTATTTCACTCATTTTTGCTTTGTGATAATCTGTATATAATTTTTCTACGTCTCCTCTTAAGATTGATTTTAAAACTCTGTGAACTGTGGTATCTGGATATCTTCTTATTGGGGATGTGAAATGAGTGTAAGCTTCTCCTATATCACTATTTATACCTATACTGAAATGACCAATGTTATATGATTCATATGTTGCTTTGGCTAAACTTCTTAGAATCATATTTGAATAAGTTACTGCTTTTTTTGCGTCCTTTAACTGTTCTAATAGCTCTTTTATATATTTTGAACTTAATACTTTACCGTTTACATCTATGTCTTCTCCATAACTTTTTATAACCGAGGTTACTTTTTTTAGTTTTTCTTCGTTTGGTTTGTCATGGTCACGATAAATGAAAGGAATATTCATTTGATATACATAGGTTGCTACTACTTCATTGGCTGCAAGCATAAACATTTCTATTAATTTTTCTCCTTTTCCTGTTTCTCTTTTAATAAAATCAATTGGATTTCCTTCTTCATCTGTTATTACTTTTATTTCTGGGATATTAAATTCTTGATATCCTCTTTTTCTTCTGCTATTTTCTAAAATTTTTGATAAATCATATAAACTTTTTAAATCTTCTTGAAAATTTTCATATCCTTCAGGAATTTCTTCATCGTTTAATATTTTGTTAACGTTTTTATAGGTCATTTGTTTTCTTGAGTTTATTACACTTTCAAATATGTCGTAGTTTATTAGTTTTCCATTTTTATCTATTTCCATTTCTACTGAAAGAGCAAGTCTATCTACTTCTGGATTAAGTGAACAAATACCATTTGATAATTCTACAGGGTACATTGGATTTACTACTGAATTCATATAAACACTTGTTGCTCTTTGATATGCTTCTTTATCGATAGCACTTCCTTCTTTTACATAGTTTGATACATCTGCGATGTGGACTCCGAGTAAGTAATTACCATTTGGTAACTTTTCTATACTTATGGCATCATCTATATCTTTTGTATCATCTCCATCAATTGTGAATATTGTTTTATTTCTTAAATCTCTTCTATTTTGTTTATCTTTTTCTGATACTTCACTTGGAATATGTTTTAATTCTTCGATAACTTCTTTTGGCCATTCATAACCAAAATTGTTTTCATAGAGAATCATTTCTTCATCTATTCTTGGTTTGTTTTTATGTCCAAAAACTCTGTCGATAGTTGCTACTGTTTTTTTATCTTTTCTATTTTTATCTAGTTTTATTCCTATAATCATTCCATCTACTAAATTTTGATCTGTTTTTAATTCATATACTTGCTCTTTATCTCTTTCTCTTACTATTGCATATTTCTTTTTATTTTCATTTTTTACTTCGGCGATTAGTCCTTTTCTTTCTAATACTTCTTTGATTGTTCCTCTTTTTTGGTTAAAGTCTGTAATTCTTATTAGGACTTTATCTCCGGTTACACAGTTAAATTCATCTTTTGATATTTCTATTGTGTCGTCTTTGGTTTTTACTAATATGTCTCCTTTTTTAGTAATTAGTACTTCTCCTTTTTCAAATGGATTTAGGGTGTATTTATCTTTTCCTGTGTTGTAAATTTTATTTTGGTTAACTAGGTCCTCAAAAACTTCTTCAAAATCTTCAAATGATAGGTTTGTGTATGCTAA
>JBJEYJ010000007.1:0-4651 GCA_051886655.1 Bacilli bacterium
GGTATTTTATTCGTAAAGTCCAATTGCTTCGCTTATAGGAAGTGAAAAAACTATTCCACCACCTTTAGTTTTTAATCCAGTTTCTTTTACGATTGCATTCATTATATCATTTTTTATCTTTTTATCTGCTACTATTAGGACTACATCTTTTTCAGGCTCTATTGAGAATCCTAAAAATTGTCTTTTAGAGTTTTTTTGAAATAGGCTTCTTCCTCTTAAAAGAGTACCTCCACCTGCACCAGCTTTTTTAGCAGTATTCATTACGCTTTCTGAATATCCTTCTGTTACAATAGTAACTATTAAATGATATTCTTTATTTTTTGAAACTTCTTTTTTATTTTCATCCTTTTTCATATTTTCCTCCTTGGAACTTTTAAATTTTTCCTCGATATATTTAGTAGAACTAGAAAGTGGAATAGTAAAACATATACCATTTCCAGGTTCATTGAGTTCAAAATTTGTTTTAATATCCTCTAGAATTTCTTTTTTATGATTATTATTTATCAGTGAAAAATAAATATATTTTTTGACTTCTTCTAAACCAAAATACTCTAAAACAGAACTTGATGCAGTTCCTTCACCATATGTTGTAATGTTAAAAGGCATATTATATTTGTTATATAGTGGCTTAATTATTTTATCTTCTTTTTCGTTTGATATTAAACATAGTAACTCAATCATAAAGCATTCCTCCATTCGTATTCCACAATATCTTCATTAATATTTTTATATATTTCTTGTTTTGTCTTAATTTTAAAAACTATACCAAGTAATTGAATTGTAATAAGAGGGGATAATGCTATAAAAGAAATAAGTCCAAAAGCATCTAACATTATATTTCCATTTAAACTTTCACAAAGTCCTATTAGAAGCGGAAGGATAAAGCTTGCAGTAAGTGGTCCACATACAGATCCTCCAGCATCAAATGAAACAGCTGTAAACATTTTTGGAGCAATAAAAGTAAGCAGTAAGGCAAGTCCATAACCGATTAACAAGAAATAAGTTATTGGTATTTGATAAACAATTCTTAATATAGAAAGAAGAATTGCTATAGAAACTCCAATTGAAATAGCTATTTTCATTATATTTTTAGAAACTGATCCTTCAGTAATTTCTTCAACCTCGTTAGTTAAAATTTTTATCGCAGGTTCTGCAAATACCACTAAGAAACCAATTATCATACCAAATGGAATAATCATATTTATTAAATTGAAATTACCAAAACTTTCCCCAAGTAAGAAACCTGTTTTCATAAAGCCTACATTAACTGCAGTTAAAAATAAGCAAAGTCCAGTAAAGGTGGCAGTAAGTCCAACAATTATTTTTCTTGTTTGTTTTATAGTGAAATCTTTTTTGAATAATATTTTTAGTAGAATAAATAGTGCAATAATTGGACTAATAGAAATAGCAACTTCTTTAAAACAATCTATAAATTTATCAATATACTGAATGATAATAGGACTATTATTTAGATAGATAGAGGTATCATAACTATTTGAACCACTAAAAAGCATTCCTAAAATTAAAACAGTAAGTTTTGGTCCAATAGCACAAAGAGCAATAAGTCCAAATGTATCAGTTTTAGTATTGCTATCAGTTCTAAAAGCAGTAAGACCTATTCCAAGTGCTAAAATAAATGGAACACTTATTGGTCCAGTTGTAACCCCACTTGAGTCAAACGATACAGGAATAAACTGGGCAGGTGCAAAAAACATAAGAGCAAAAATTAAACAGTAACATATAATAAGAATTGTCCTTAAACTTAATTTAAATAATATTTTAATAACTGCTAGAGTAAGAAATATTCCAACTCCAATACTGACTGCTAGTATTAAAGTAGTGCTTGGTATACTCGTTATTTGATCTGCTAAAACCCTTAGATCTGGTTCTGCTAAAGTAATTATTATACCAATTATAAGAGTAATTAGTAGAATAAAAATAGTTTTTTTACTTTGAATAAGTTTATTACCAAGTTTTTCTCCAATCATCATCATAGATATATCTGCGCCAAATGTAAATAAACTAATTCCAATTATCAAAAGAATAGAACTAATTATAAAAGAACTGGTTGTTCCTATATCAAAACCAAGTATTAAAGCAATAATAGTAACAATTATACAAATTGGTATTACTGCAATTGTTGTTTCTTTAAAACTTTTTATAAAATTGTCTATCATAATTATCACCATTATTATTTTAACATGAATTTAATTAAAGGAGAAGAATTTTATTGTTTAAAACTAAATAAAGATATATAATTATATTTGATAGTAGGTGTTGTTTATGAAAAAAGAAATAAAAAAATTAGAAGAAAGAAAAATATTATCTTATAAAGAATTAGAAACTATATTTAATGGTTATTTATATAGTAAAATATCTGATGAAGAAATGACAAAAGTATTAAAATTAATATGTCAAAATGGTCTTTCAGAAGGAGAAATATTTGATTTAACAGATATATTTATCAAAAGTGGAGAAGTTTATCCTAAAAACTCATCTTTTATAGATAAACATTCTACCGGAGGAGTTGGAGATAAAACCACTTTAATAGTGCTTCCTATTTTGGCAAGTCTTGGTATTAAAATATCTAAAATGAGCGGAAAAGCTCTTGGTTATACCGGAGGTACTATTGATAAGTTAAATAGTATTGGTGTTAAGACTAGTTTGACCAAAGAGGAGTTCTATAATTCGATTGGAAAGAATAATATGGTTATAGCAGAAGGAACTTCTAATCTTTGTCCACTTGATAAAAAAGTTTATGCTTTAAGAGATGTTACAGGGACTACTAAATCTGTTCCTTTAATTGCAGTTAGTATTATGAGTAAAAAAATAGCAAGTGGAGCAGGCAAGATTTTAATAGATATAAAAGTTGGTAAAGGTGCTTTAATTGAAAATAAAAAACAAGCAAGAGAACTTGCTGATCTTATGATAAAAATAGGTAAAAAATATGATAGAGAAGTTGTTTGTATGCTATCTAGAATGGATAATCCTTTAGGAAATAATGTTGGAAATAAGATAGAGGTTTTAGAGGTTATTGATATTTTAAAAAATGGTAAACGTAATGATTTAAGCTTTTTGTGTATTGAAATGGCAAGTATTATGTATGCAATGAGTAAAAAGGTAAGTGTTGAAAAGGCTAAAGAAAAAGTTTTAATGACTTTAGAAAAAGGGAAAGCTTATGAATCGTTTTTAAAATTTATAGATGGTCAAGGGGGAAAAATAGAAGAAACTTTGTCAGAACCAGTTCTAATTAAAGCAAAAAAAAGTGGTTATATAAAAAGTATTAATAGTATGATAATAGGATCATGTTCAATGAATCTTGGAGCTGGAAGAGTAAAAAAAGATGATAAAATAGATTATTCTGCTGGAATTATTTTAGATAAGACTTCAGGAGATTATGTTAAAAAAGGTGATGTTTTGTGCAGACTTTATGGTAAAGAAATTGATTACAATAGAGTTTATCAATCTTATAAATTTTCTAAAATTAAACCTCTTTATAAAAAAATAATTATTGATGTTATTAGATAGTTTGAATTGAATGATTATTTGTATTTTATAAAATATATTTTATGGTTTTTGGGCAAAGAATAAGGTTAAAATTGTTGACTTATTCTTATTGCTATGATAAAATCTTATATGTTTAAGGCTTCTATTAGCTTTAAACCACATTGAAAAGGTAAAAGTTCTTTTATAGACACCTTAAAAGTGAGTCTTAGGTTATAGAAGGAGGTATGTATGAAAGCAATTATTAAAACTGGTGGAAAACAATATTTAGTTGAAGAAGGTTCAGTAATATATATTGAAAAACTTAATGCTGAAGAAAATAAAAATGTTGTTTTTGATGAAGTATTGATGCTAGATGGAAATTTTGGTAATCCTTTAGTTGAGGGTGCAAAAGTTACTGGTAAGGTTTTAAAACATGGAAAAAATAAAAAGATTAGAATCTTTAAGTATGTTAACAAAAATAAAAGCACTCGTAAGTCACAAGGTCATCGTCAACCATATACTAAAGTTGAAATTACTAAAATAAATGGATAATTAATATGATTAAGATAAAAGTAACTAAAGAAAATAAAAATATAAAACAAGTATGTTTTAAGGGTCATGCTTTATATGATGAATATGGTAAAGATATTGTATGTTCTGCGGTAAGTAGTATTGTAATTACTACTATAAATGCTATTTTAAGTATTGATGATAAGGCAATTTCTTATAGTGAAAATCCTTTAATCATAGAAGTTTTAAATAACGATGAAATTACTTATAAATTAATAAATAATATGATTTCTTTACTAAAAGAATTAGAGTGTGACTATCCAGACAATATTAAATTTTTATAGGAGGAATATTTATGATGAAATTAAATATCCAATTATTTGCTCATAAAAAAGGTGGAGGTTCTACTTCAAATGGTAGAGATTCAGCTGGACGTAGATTAGGGGCTAAACTTGCAGATGGTCAAATGGCCAAAGCAGGGGCAATTATTTATCGTCAAAGAGGAACAAGAATCCATCCAGGAGTAAACGTTGGAATGGGAAATGATCATACTTTATATGCTAAAATTGATGGTGTAGTTAAGTATGAAAGATTAGGAAGAGATAGTAAACAAGTAAGTGTATATGAAAAATAGTACATTTACTTTTTTTATTAT
>JBJEYJ010000008.1:0-4557 GCA_051886655.1 Bacilli bacterium
TCTGGTTGAGATATTAAAAGTTCATTTATATTTACTCCTAATCTTTTTGCATACACAGGATCTAGAGCGTGTTCAGCATCGATAAAAGCTGCTCTTCCTCCGTTTTTTTGTACTTCTGCAATCGCGTGTAATGCTACTGTTGTTTTACCACTTGATTCAGGTCCAAATATTTCTATAATTCTTCCTTTTGGATAACCGTTTACTCCTAGTGCTAAATCTAAAGCAAGTGAACCTGTTGAGGTTACTTCTACCTCCATATTATTATTTTCTCCAAGTTTCATTATTGAACCTTTACCAAATTGTTTTTCAATATCTGCTAAAACTTGATCTAATGTTTTGTCTTGTTTTATTTCTTTTTTTGCCATGTTTAATCCTCCCTATATGTACTAATCATACACTATGTTTTAAGTCTTGTCAATACTTTTTACAAACATTTGTTTGTTTAAAAATTGGTTGTGTTTTACTACTTGAAAATTAAAAAAATTCCTTAGAGAAATTATACATTTCATAGGAATTTTTATGCAAAATTTATTTTTTATTTTTGTCATCAAACTCAGAAAATAAAGTTTTTTTATTTAAATTATAGTATTCTATCATTGAAACAATAGCCATTAAGCTTCCAAAATATAAGAAAAATTTAGATATTTGAAGTCCAATAAGTTCAAATGGTAAGTTATAGAAAAATGTTAAAACAATACCGATCATAAGAGAGGCTGTTTTTATTTTACCACTCATTTTAGCAGCTTGAACAACTCCTTTTCCTGCAACATTCATTCTAATAGCATCTACAATTATATCTCTTATAATTATAACAACTGGTATTATCGCAGGAATAAATCCTTGTGATGCAAATATTATTAGTACTGAATTAACTAAAACTTTATCAGCGATAGCATCAGAAAATTTACCAAAATCTGTAACTTGTTTGTTCTTTCTAGCAAGATAACCATCTAAATAATCTGTAAACGATGCTAGAATAAAAATAATTCCACACATTATATATCTAACATCTATAAGAATACTGTGAAACAAAAATGTTTTAAATTCAAATCCTACTCTGTAAAACGGGAAAAGTAATAAAATGATTATCAGAACTGATAAAATTAATCTTAAAAAAGTAAGTTTTGTTGGTACATTAAATTTCATAAATTCCTCCTATGAATAAAGATTTTTCAAAAGTACGTAGAAAAGTACTAATATAACTACTACAATAAATAAAATAATTACTAAAGTTATGTTTTTTTTGTTTTCATATTCCAATGTATAAGGAGTTCTAACTTTTTTTTCATCTTTTCTTTTTGCATTTTCTTGTTTTAATCTTTCCTTAATATCTTCAATACTTATTTTAGAAGTTTTTTCAAATAAAAAATCATCTATTTCTTCTAATAACTTTTCGTCATTAAGTCCTAAATATTTAGCATAAGTTTTTACCATATCTTTAAGTTCTAAAACATCTTTAAATACTTTATGATTACCACTTTCTAAGTTTTCTATTAAGAGAGTATCTTTTCCAAGATCACTTGATACTTCTTCAATCGTTATACCTATTTCTTCTCTTTTTTCCTTAAACTCTTCGCCTATTTCTTTCATATGTTCTCCTTTAATAAAAATAACATTTAATAAGCCATGTTCTGTACCTAAAACTAGGTGGCAAACATTTATCTATCTTTCGATCCTTGAAGTAAGTTCATTTCCTTCTTCAAAGTTCCCCTACCATAATTTGGGTTTCTCACTTGTGGGGTTTACCGCGTTCCACTTCTTTCATTTCTAAAAGATATCGTCACTATGGCACTTTTATATCTACTAAAACCATATTTAAAAAACTTAGGTTTTTTCGAAGCCGTCAGAAAAAACTTTCTGCCTAAGGTTATTTTTTCCCTTAGCACAAACACTAAAAGCATCTCAGCTTTTGTGAGCATGGACTTTCCTCTATAACAAAAGTTACAGCGTTTGCCTAAAATGCTATTTTACTATATTTTATTCATTTTTTCCAAAAATAACTTTCTCTAGATTAGAAATTCTTTTTAAAATATCAACATTATTAATAGTTTGATTATTACCTGAAGCTTTAGCTATTTCAACATTAACACTTGCGTCTCTAAGTTGTTTTTTTAATCTTATTACTTCTTCAGTAAGTCTATCTTTTTCCATTTCTTGTTTTTTTATAATATCAATAAAAGTTCCATAATCTGCGATTATTAAATCTAGAAATTGATCAACTTCTTTCAAACGATAACCTCTTGTATCAATCTTAAATTCTTTTTCTAATATATCATCTTGAGTTAAATTAAGATTTCCTGGGTTCATACACTCCACCAACCTTTACTACATATATTTTAAAAAAAAAAACTATTTTTGTCAATTGTATTTACCAAAGGAAATTAACAACTTTTGAAGTCCCGTTTTTTTTATTAAAAATAAACTTATTTTTTAGTTTTTTCTATAATTTTACTACTTATTCCTAGTCTTATATCAGTAATACTACTAATCATTTCATTAAAAATATAAGTTAAATCATCTCTATTCATTTCTAATCACCAAACAAAGTATACAACAAATCGTAAATATTTGTCTTAAGTTCGACAAAAAAACATAAAAAAAGATAGAAAAAATATTATAATTATAGTATAATTTTAATATGGTGATGAGTGTTGATAAAATATCCAAATAAAATCATTAAAAAGAATAGTTTTAAGAATTATGCTAATAGAGGTATGACTTTGGAAGCAGAACTTAATGATTCTAATAAATACTATTTAGAAAACGATATTGCAGTAGTTTATAAAAAGCCTACCCCGATTAAAGTTGTAAAACAAATTAATGAAAAAATTGTAAGTGCTTTTTTTGAAAAACCTTCTACTACTGATTATAATGGATTATACGAAGGAAAGTATGTTGACTTTGAAGCAAAAGAAACAAAAGGTACTTCTTTTCCATTAAACAATATTCATCCTCATCAAATAAAACATTTAGAAAATGTGTTAAAGCACAAAGGAATTTGTTTTCTAATTGTTAGATTTACAAAATTTAATGAGACTTATCTTTTATTTGCAGAAGATTTTCTTGATTTTTTAGAAGCTGAAACACGAAAATCTATTCCTTTAAGTTATTTTAAAGAAAAAGGTTATTTAATAAAAGATAAGTTAATGCCCAAAGTTGATTACATTGAAATAATTAATAAATATGGAGGTATATTATGAAACTTAAAAAAATTAAATTAAAAAAGAAGAAACCTAATAATCTTTCAAATGCAAATCCTAAAGAAACTTCTAAAACTATGTTAGGATTTATCATTGTAACTGCTCTACTATTTTTAGTTGTAGGATTTTTTATCTTTGGTATTTGGGTTGCTATTCCATTTGTGATTTTTTATCTACTAATGGTATGGCTTGTTAGAACTATTGACAAGTACCCAATTGGTTCTAGAAAACGGAAACGAGCAAAAAATGCTTTTATGATAATTCTTTTATTAGGAATTATTGGAATTTTAGCATTTATTGTTTTCTTTATAATTGTTATTATTTCATCTCCTGATTTTGATGTTGAAAAGTTGGAAAGAAATGAAACTACTATTATATATGATGATAAGAACACAACCATTGCAACTTTAGGAAATGAAAAACGTGAAAAGTTAGAATATGATGAACTTCCTAATGTTTTGGTTGATGCAATTGTCGCTACTGAGGATTCAAGATTTTTTCAACATAATGGGGTTGATGCTCCAAGATTTGCTAAAGCTGTATTAGGACAACTTGCCGGGGCATCTGATGCTGGTGGAGGTTCTACTTTGACAATGCAAGTTGCTAAAAATAACTTTACTTCTCGTGAAGCAAGTGGTATTAAAGGTATTATAAGAAAATTTACTGATATATATTTATCTATATTTAAAATTGAACGAGCTTTCACAAAACAAGAAATTATTGAATACTACGTAAATGAACCATTTTTAGGAAGTAATTCATATGGGGTTGAACAGGCTTCTCAAACATATTTTGGTAAACATGCAAAACAACTTAATCTAGCTGAAGCATCACTTATCGCTGGACTTTTCCAAGCTCCTGGTGCTTATGATCCTTTTGCAGATCCTGATGCTGCGACTGAAAGAAGATCTACTGTTTTATCTTTAATGGTTAGACATGGTTATATCACTGAAGAAGAAAAAGAAATTGCTGAGAGTATGAAGGTTAAAGATTTACTTGTTAGTAGTAAGTCTACTACTACAAATGATTATCAAGGATATATTGATTTAGTAGTAGAAGAAATAATTAATAAAACTGGTATGGATCCTTATGTTGTACCAATGCAAGTATATACTAATATGAATGTAAAGAAACAACAAGCTTTGGAAAAAGTTTTTGATGGTAAAACATATGACTGGATTAATAGCACTATTCAAGGAAGTGCTGTTGCAGTAGATAGTAAAACTGGTAAAATAATAGCAGTTGGGGCTGGTAGAAATAGAACTGGTGAAAGAACATTTAACTATGCTACTGATATATCAAGGCAAATTGGTTCTACTGCTAAACCATTATTTGATTATGGCCCTGCTATTGAATA
>JBJEYJ010000009.1:0-2572 GCA_051886655.1 Bacilli bacterium
ATTTACTTGTTAATGGTACTACTGGAATAAGTGCTGGATATGCTACTAATATTCCTCCGCATAATCTTGGGGAAGTTATAGATGCTACAATTAAAAGAATAGATAGTCCAAATTGCAGATTAGAGACAATACTTGAGATTATTAAAGGACCAGATTTTCCAACTGGGGGGGTAATTTACGAAGCTGAAGGAATAACTAAAGCTTTTACAACCGGTAAAGGAAAAGTAGTTGTTCGTGCTAAAGTAGATATACAAAAAATAAAAGGAAAAACTAATATTATTGTTACAGAAATACCTTTTGATGTTTTTAAATCAAATATTACTCGTAAAATTGATGAAATTAGAATAGACAAAAAAATAGAAGGAATTTCAGAAGTTCGTGATGAAACTGATAAAGATGGACTTAGAATTGTTATAGAATTAAAACAAGGTGCTAATACTGATCTTATTTTAAATTATTTATATAAAAATACTGAACTTCAAACAACATATAATTATAATATGATTGCAATAGTAAATCGTCGTCCTAGACTTCTTGGAATAATGGATATTTTAGATGCTCATCTTGCTCATTATAAAGAAGTAGTTTTAAAAAGAACAGCTTTTGATTTAGCACATGCTAAAAAGAGGCTTCATATAGTTGAAGGACTTATTAAAGCAATTTCAATACTTGATGAAGTAATTAGAGTTATACGAGCTAGTAAGAATAAAACTGATGCTAAAGATAATTTAGTTAAAGAATTTGGTTTTACTGAAGAACAAGCTGAAGCTATTGTTGTTTTACAACTTTATAGACTTACTAATACAGATGTTACAACTTTGGAAGAAGAACTTCATAATCTAAATATAATAATAAATGCTCTTTCTAAAATCATAAATGAAGAAGAAGAACTAAAAAGAGTTATGAAAGATGAACTTCATGCTATAAAAAAAGAATATGCTACTCCAAGAAAGACTGTTATTACGGATGAAGAAGCAGTAATTAAAATAGATGAAAAAGATATGATTCCTAATGAAGAAGTTGTTGTTTTAATAACTAAAGATGGTTATGTTAAAAGAACTTCTAAAAGGGGATATAATGCTAACACAGAAGATCCACTTTTAAAAGAAGGGGATTATATAATTGGATTATTTAAACAAAATACAATTGATACACTTTTGGTGTTTACTAATCTTGGTAATTATTTGTTTTTACCAGTTTATGAGATTCCTGATATAAAATGGAAAATGCTTGGTAAACATGTTAGTAATATTGTAAAACTTTCTGAAAATGAAGAAGTCATAAGTGCGATTCCTGTTAAAGACTTTAATCTTGATGTTGATATAGCAATTGCTAGTAAGAATGGAATGATTAAAAGGACTCCAGTTAAAGATTTCAAAGTAAGTCGTTATTCAAAACCAATTAATTGTATGAAACTTAAGGATAATGATGAGGTTGTTAATGCTTTTGTAGTTAATTATAAAGATGTATTTGTTGCAACAGAAAATGGATATGGTCTTTGGTTTGATGTGGAAGAAGTTCCAGTCTCTGGTATTAAATCTGGAGGAGTCAAAGCTATTAATCTTAGAGATGATGTTTTAGTAAGTGCTTTTGTATTTGACAAATCTTTAGAATATGTTACAATATTTACTAGTAATAGAACTGCTAAGAGGGTAAGACTTGAAGAGTTTGAAAAATCTTCAAGAGCTAGAAGAGGTTTGGTTCTTTTAAGAGAAGTTAAAACTAATCCTTATAAAGTAAAAAAAGTATTTGTTATACAAAATCGTGGTTATTTTGGTATAAAGAAATCTACTGATATTGAAAACATTAAAAATACTGAAATTACTATTGCAGATCGTTACAAGACTGGTTCTACTATTTCGAAAGATGAAATAGATGATGTTTTTGAAATTAAAGATTTAGAAGAAGAAATTAAAGATGTTAATCTTTTAAATGAAGAAAAAGATTCTTCTAATGAAGGACAAGATGTTAAAATTCATCAAGTTTCACTTTTAGAAATAGATGAACAGCTTAAAGAAATCGATGATTTCTTAAAATAGGAGGGTATATGGAAGAAATTAATATTGATAGAAAGAGTTTTTATAAGTTTTTAGAGTTATTGTTTAACAAAATTGATCCTGTTAATCGAGTTACTTTTAAAACTGATAATAAAAGAGGGTATAAAAAAATAGATAATGATTATTATAAATGTTTCATTGATGAATATTCATTAGTTTATCCTAATGGTGAAAAGATTTTGTCTCATAATCTTATTTCTAAAGCTATTAAGTTTTTGGGAAATGATGTTATTATTGATCAAAAAGAATTTGATACTTCTGTTATTACATTAGGACAAATGAGAGAAATTTTTTATAGAGATCATAAAAAGATACCTATGTTATCTAGAATGCCTGAAGTAATTCAATCTATAAATGTAAAAGAAAACATTGATGAATATGATGTTCTTGTTATTGATGATGATTTAAAAGAAGTTCTTTCTGATACTATAGTTGATTATTTAAAAGAAGAAGATATGGCTTTTAGTAATTTACAAATTGATTTATTTTATAAGAGTGAAGAAAAACAAAGAAAA
>JBJEYJ010000009.1:2672-4471 GCA_051886655.1 Bacilli bacterium
AAAAGCTATTAGGCCAAAGCCTAATAGCTTTTAAATAATTCTTGTTTTTAAGATTCTACTAGTATTAGAAAAGTTTTTCTTTGCAGTTTTATCTAAAACCTCTTTTCCATATTTTTCTACTAATTCTTCACCAATTTTATCAACATTTGATCCACTTCCTTTTGGTAGAGGTATGTGATAAGTGTCTGCTAATTTATCAAATTCTTGTAAAAATATATATCTACTTATAATTGATGCACATGCAACTGCCATATTTTTAGATTCTGCTTTAGTTACAAAAGTTATATTTTTTATAACACTTGGTATTTCATTTAAATACGAATAATAACGGTTTTCTTTAGCAAATTCATCTACTATTATATAATCTAGTTTTTCGTCTATTTCATCTAATATTAAAGATAGTACTCTGTTATGCATAATAGCTTTTATTTTGTTCATATTGTTTTCTTTTGAATACTTTTGATTGTATTCTTCATTTGATAAGATAATACTTTTGTATTTTATTTTTTTAATTATTTCTGGTGCAATTTTTTTTATTTTGTCATCTGTTATTTTTTTAGAGTCAGTGCATCCTAGATCTTTTAAAAATGGTAAATCTTCTTTTTTTACATAACAAGAAGTAACTACAATTGGTCCAAAGTAATCTCCTGTTCCAACTTCATCTGATCCAACAGAGGTAGTATTTAAATAATCTATTTCATTTTTATCATCTTCATCATTTTCTTTGATAGCTTTCCACATATTTGCATCAACAAAAGCACTTGTTCCTTGAAACATAGCTTTTCCAGATTCATATAAAGTTATTATGGTATCTTCTTCTTCTGCTTGAAATATAGCATAAGGAGGAGTTTTTTCTCTTTTTTTATCCTTATAGTATTCAATCATTTTATTTTTTGTTTCTTCATCAACTTTTATTACAACATTCATTTATATCACCTAATTCATTATAGCATATTTAAAAAAATAAGATAATATTTTATAGTTAAATTATGATTATAAGTGTTATTTTTTTTATTAATGTGTTAATATAATAAGAAAAGTTTTGGAGGTAAGATTTTATGAAAGAAGATACTTTTGATATTTCTGATATTTATGTTGGGTATGAAACAAGAAGTGTATATAATGATTTTTATAATGAATTTGTTTCTGAAGAAGGTATTGTTTTACTTTTAAAAACAAAGTATAAATTTGAATTTAATAATGAGTCTAAAGTTCTTATTTTTAAAAATTTATTTACTAATGAGTTTTTATATTTGAAAAATGATAATTCAGTGTTTAATAATACTAATTCTGGTAATCATTTTATTAATAATATTGTAAGTGTTAGGGATTTGATAAAAAATAAGTTTTATAAAAGAAAAGAGTCAAATTATAGAGATTATATAATGTTTATATGCAGTGATTTTATTAGTTTTCTTAATAATAGAAAGTATGTTAATTATGATGAAATTACTGGACATTTTGGGGATTTATGTGCTTTATATGTTTATTGTACTGAACTAATAACAGAAGAAGAATATGATAGTTTATTTGATAAGAATGATAGTTTTTTAAATGAAATAAAGCAAGAAAGTGATAATATTATAGATTTAAATAGTTTAAGAAAGAAACTTTAAAAAAATAGTATTTTTTCTCAAGAATTACCTAAAAACTTAAAAAATTTAAAAAAATTTATTGCAACTTTTATCAAGCTATGGTATGATTACATTGCCTATATTTTTTGGCGATGTAGCTCAGCTGGCTAGAGCGCTCGGTTCATACCCGAGAGGTCGGGGGTTCGATCCCCTCCGTCGCTACCA
>JBJEYJ010000010.1:0-4443 GCA_051886655.1 Bacilli bacterium
TTACATTTTTATTATATCTTGTTTTTTGTAATTAATACGGGTATTTTTATTTTTTGTTTGTTATGCAACTTTTTCTTTTTATTTGTTTATTTTATGGCATCAACTTTATATATGAATGTTGATTCTTGACCATTTTTTGAAGCATAACCTTTGTAGTTATTTGCTAGCTCTATTAATTTCTTAGTTTGATCTTTTTTAGTTTTTAATGTTTGGCTGTAATCTGTTAATTTTGTTATTCCTTCGCTATTGAATTTTATTATTCCTTGGCTTAGATTATTTGTTCCTGTTGTTAACTCTTCTGCTCCATTTGTTAAGGTTATAGAACCGTTATAAAGTTTATTTACTCCAGTTTCTAAGTTTTTTATTCCTGTGGTAAGGCTTGATGTACCATTATTTATTTTAGTAAGATTTGTTTCTAAATTTGTTAACATACTATTTATTTCTTGTGTTATTTCTGTTTGTGATACTATGGTGCTATCTATTGCTAAATTGTTACTGCTTAATAAATAGGTAAGTTCATATGCTGATTTTATTTGATTTAGGATTTCGTCTTCTCCAGCATAATTTGCTAAGTTATTTGAAGTGTAATAATTTTCTAATTCTTCATAAGTTAAGCCTGTTTTTGCAATTAGGCTATTGATCGCATTTGTGTTTTGGGATTTTAGATATTTTAATGATGTTATATTTTCGCTAGAATTATTACTATTTAAAGATTTTTTTGCTTGTTTTAGTGCTGTTAATACTTTAGTTAAGCCATCATTTATTGAACTTGCACCACTCTTTAATTGTTCTACAGCACTAACTACGTTTTTAATATTATTACTTATTTCTTTTGTTCCTGTTGATAGATTTTTAGCACCTTTGTTTAGTTTGTTTGCTCCTTCTTGCAATTTATCCATACTTTCTTTTAGTTTTTGAGTATCACTATATAAATTGTCCATTTTGTCAAATACTGTAAAATCTTGTTTATCTAGTAATTTTGGTGTTAGAACCATATAAATGTCATTTAATGCAAAGTTTGTTGTTTTGTATGTTATTGTTATATTGTCTAGACTTTGGAATTCTTTGTAATTCATGCTTTTATAAAGTCCTGGAGATGCTAGGGATATTAACATACTTCTTGTACCAGTGTCTACTACTTTACCATTAGTTACTTTTATGTTTTCATTTTCTTTACTTTCAAGTATTGTTCCTAGTGTCACTACAAAAGGAGTGTAAAGAGTTTGATTTTCATTATTTATTTCTACTTTATTTTTTAAATTATTTTGGTAATCAATGGTTATTTTTATATTACCTTTTTTTCCTATTATGTCTTCTGGCTTTACTTCTTTGTTATTTAGATAATATTTTATTTTTGTTGTTATTGGTAATTTTTTGTCTGTTTTTCCTTGATAGAAAATGTCTTTTCCTTGAGTTTGCCAATATAAATTATTGTTTTCTTGTTTATAGGTTTCTTCGCCATTGATATTTAAAATTTCTTTTAATTCAGTTTCATCTTTCATTGTTTTTTCACCATTATAGTATAAGTGATTAGTTACTACTATAGTTTCAGGTTCTCCATTTTCTTGAAGTTTAGTATATACTGCTTCACTTTTTGTTTTAGCAAGAACTGATACTGGGCTTAGTGTTAAAGATAAGCTTAATATTGCTATAACTATTTTTTTTGATTTATTCATGCTTTTGCACCTTCTTTCATATTTTTGGTAGTTTTTATTATTAGTTTATCGAATACTAGAATTAACGATGGTAATATTAAGACTACAATAAGCATACTGATGATTGCTCCTCTTGATAGTAACTGGCAAATTGCTCCAATCATATCAATTTTTGAATATGCTGCGACTGCAAATGTTGCGCTGAAAAAACATAGAGCTGATACTATAATTGAAGAGGTTGTTAATTCTAAAGTTTTTTTCATGGCTTTAAATTTATCTTTGGTCTTTTTTCTTTCTTCTAGATATTTCGTTGACATTAGAATGGCATAATCTATTGTTGCTCCTAACTGAATTGTTCCAATTACAATTGATGCAATAAACGGAAGAGTTGTTCCGGTGTAATATGATATAGCTAGATTAGAGAAAATAGCCATTTCTATTGTGAATACTAGAATAAATGGTAAACTTACTGATTTTAAGACAAAAATCATAATTATAAATATTACTGCGATTGATAAATAATTTACTATTTTAAAGTCGTGATCTGCTATTTCTACTAAGTCTTTTGTTAAAGCACCTTCACCTGCAATTATTGAATTTTCATCATAGTCTTTGGTTATTTTATTTATTTCATCTATTTGATTATTTAGTTTTTTGCTTGCAACTTCATAACTTGAATTGAAAATTATTAACTGATAATCTTCATTTTGATAAATATTTGTTAAATCTTTTGGAAGCATGTTTGAAGGAATTCCTAATTCTTCAGTTACTTGTGGTGATATTACCATGTCTATACCTTTTACTTTCTTTATTTTATTTACTAGGTCTTTCGTCTCGCTTGGTTTTAATTTACTATCTAGAATAATTATTTGAGGCGATGTTATGTTGAAGTTTTTTGATAAATTTGTATTTGCTACGCTGCTAGGTAAATCTTTTGGGAGTGATTTGTCTAATTTGTAGTAGACATCGTAATTTGCATTTCCATAAAATGCTGGTATACATAATAGTATGAAAACTATTAAGATTGGAATATAGTATTTTATGGAAAATTTTTGAATGTGTTTAAATTTTGGGAAAAATTGTTTATGTTTTGTTTTTTCGATATATTTATCTAAGACTAAAAGTAATGATGGGAAGATTGTTAGGACACTTATTAATCCAAATAATACTCCTTTTGCCATGACTAATCCTATATCTTTTCCTAATGTTAACTGCATGAAGCATAGTGCTAAGAACCCTGCGATTGTTGTAAGAGAGGATCCTAATACTGATTTGAATGTTTCTTTTATTGCTTTTTCCATAGCACGTCTTTTATTATTTTCGTTTTCTTTTGCTTGTTCATATTTATGATATAGGAATATAGAGAAATCTGTTGTTACACCTAGTTGAAGAACTGCCGTTATGGCTTTTGTTATGTAAGAAACATCTTTGAAAATAACGTTTGAGCCCATGTTGTATATTATTGCCATTCCGATATTTAAAAGTAGTAAAATTGGAATAAGGTAAGAGTCTGTTGCTAAGGTTAAAACTATTATGCATAATGAGACTGCAATTATGACATATGCTGCAATTTCTTGATTTGATAAATTTCTTGTATCTAGTACCATTGCTGTCATACCACTTATACTAGATGCGTCTTTTACTACGTTTCGCATGTTTTCTACTGCACTTATTGTTTTATCGTGAGATGTTGTTTCATCAAATGTCACAACAATTATTGTTTTATCTTTGGTTGTTACTTTTTCTAAAACATCGCTTGGTAACATTTCTAAAGGAATTGTTTCATCTGTTACATCAGCAATGCTTAAAACCTCGTTTACACCATCTATTTTTTTAAGCTTGTTTTCTAATTTTAATAGATCATAGTTAGAGGTATTATCTACTGTAACGAATGAGAACGCTCCAATACCAAATTCATCTTTTAGAATATTTTCTCCTTTTATTGTTTCAATATCTTCTGGTAAGTAGACTAAAATATCATAATTTATTTTTGTATTTGCATAACCTATTATTGCTGGTATTAATAGTATTACTGAGATTATTACTATTAGCAAGCTGTGATTGGTTATAAACTTTGCAATTTTTTTCATTATAAAACCTCCATCATTAAAGAATTTTATTCTTTTCAAGAGGTTTAATCACTAACATTTAAAGTGTTTATGTTTGATAGTAAACATTTTTTTATTTTTGTACCAGCAAATAAACAACTTTTGTAGTTTAAGTTTACTTTTGTCTTAAATATATTTATAATTGTAAGTGGTGATAGTATGAGAAATAATAAAACTGATTTGAGGGTTATTAAGACTAAAAAGAATTTGTATGAGTCTTTACTTTATTTAATGAAAGAGAAATCTTTTGAGGAAATTAAAGTTTCTGATATTTGTGAAAATGCTATGGTTAATAGATCTACTTTTTATTCTCATTTTGATGATAAATATGATTTACTTGATGGATTAATTAAGGATCTTAAGGATACTTTGTCTTTGGAGCTTGCTAAAAATAAGAATATTTCTAGTTCTAAAGAATATTATCTTGAAATGATTAAGCTTTTTTTAGATCATGTAAGTGAAAAGAAAGATATTTATGCTTCTGTTATGATTAATAATAAGAATGGAATAAGTATGGATATGGTTTATACTGCTTTGAATGAAGATGTTATAAATAGAGTTGAAAAGGAAGAAATTAAACAAAACAAAGATATTCCTAGTGAGATTATTGCTAAATTTTATTTGGGGGCTGTGTTTAATTTAGGTATGGAATGGCTTGTTAATAATAATAAATATACTAA
>JBJEYJ010000011.1:0-4418 GCA_051886655.1 Bacilli bacterium
GGGTGAAATATTCGTTTACAAACTTTTAAGGTGATTTTATCATATATTAAATACAAAATATTATTGAAATATTTGACATACAATTTTTTGTGTGGTAAAATATTTATAAAGTAAGACCTAGGTAAGGTAGCTAAAAGCTAAGCGTATGTTAAGTACGCTGCCACCTAGGCATTTTTATTATAATTTAAAACAGGTAAAAAATATAAACAATGTTGTGGAAAATAGTTTAAAGCCCGTATTTACGGGCTTTTCTAATACAACATTTAATTCTTAGATACATTCTGCTTGTATCCAGTTTGTATCTAATTACGAAATGGTCGTAATTAAAGCTTTTATTTATGGGGATTTTAAAGATAATTTACCATTGTCCAACTGATATAGGAAAATATATGATATAATGTAATAGATAAATAGTAATTTGTAGGTGAGGTCATATGTTTCCTAGAAAAATAGAAGAAATTGTAAAGAAGTTAAAATATACTGTTGATAATATTGGTCGTAGTGAAGATAAAGTGTATGTTTTTGAAGATAAATATATATTAAAGATTTCAGAAGATAAAAAAAGACTAATAGATGAAAAAGAACGAATAGATTTTTTAAGTAGGTGCAATATTCCATGTAGTCAAAGTATTTGTTATTTAGAAGAGAAAAATAAATGTTACTATCTAAGAACTTATATAAAAGGTTATAGTTTAATAGACAGCAAATTTATAGATAATCCAGATCTGTTAGTTGACGTATTAGTAAATATAATTAAAATTTTAAGGAGTTTAGATTATTATAAATGTCCTTTTAAATCAAAAGACAATATAGGAAATGATTTTGTGCATGGAGATCTGTGTTTACCTAATATTTATGTTGATGATAATAACAATTTTGCAGGATTTATTGATTTAGATAATTCTGGATTAGGAGATAAATGGTATGATTATTCATGGCTATTATGGAGCTTGGAATATAATTTGAAAACTAAAAAATATAATAAAAATTTATTAGATAAACTTCAACTCACATTTAATCAAGAAAAATATGAGAAATATATACCCGAGGAATATCGAAGAAATAATTAGCAGAAAATAGACAAATTACAATTTGTGATTTTTTACTTATATTTTATAAAATTATAAAAAAATTGAAACTTTTTTGAAAGTTACTTGTCTGTTATAGTGAAAGCAGGTAAAAAATGGAGAAAGATTTAGATAAAAAATTATATAATGATTATTTAGATGGACAAAAGGAAGCTTTTGAGTTTTTATATAACAAATACAAAAAAAGAATTGAATATTTTATTTTTAATATTGTAAAAGATTATCAAAAAGCAGAAGATCTTACACAAGAAACTTTTATATATGTTATGCAAAACAAAATAAAAGAAAATATTTCTTTTAAATATTATATTTATATGGTAGCAAAAAGTAGAGCAATAAATCATATAAAAATAGAAAAAAGAAGAACGGAAATAACAGAAGAATATTTATATAATTATACTGAAAATATTGAAAAAGATGTATTAGAATTTATAACTAAAGAAGAAACAAAAAAAGAAGTTATTGAAGCAATAGAATTGTTAGATGAGAAATATAAAAATGCAATATATTTAGTAAAAATTGAAGAATTATCTTATGAAGAAACTTCAAAGATACTAGGTCAAACTCTCCAAAATACAAAAAATTTAATTCATAGAGGTAAAAAACAATTAAGAAAAATCCTGCTAAAGAAAGGTTTTGATGATATGAATAAAATACTAAAAGTAGTTATTATCATTCTTTGTATAACAGTAAGTTTAACAGGAATAACATTTGCAGGAGTTACAATTTATAATACATTTATAAAAAAACAAGATAAAATTGAAACAAGAGGATTATTTGATGATGGTAGAGGATATACAGATTATGAAACAGACTTAATGGCTAATGATATGACTTGGCAAGATGATGTAAGATTATATTATAGAATAATAACAAATTCTGATGATTACGAAAAATACAAATCAAGAATATCAACATTTCCAGAAGTTTCTGAAATTAATTTTGATGAAAATTTTATTGTAATTATTGCAAATGAAAATTATAGAGATTTTGATGAAATTGATATGGAAATTTCAAATGTTTATGTTGATGAAACTACAACTAATATCATAATGAAACAAAAAGAAAATCCAAATATGAATGATACAACAAATGTATGGTATGTTATTGTAGATAATTCACAATTAAAAGATAATGTAAAAATAGCAATAGAACACAAAAAGTTTAGTAATGAAAATATTATAGAAATCTCAAAATTACCTTTGGATTATTCTGTTAATACAGCAATAGAAGATGATTGCTTTACACTAAAAAATAATAAAGTAGTATCTTCTAATGAAAACCAACTAGATGAATTCATAGAAAAAACAAAAAAAGGAGAAAACAGTTTTATAAGAATATATAGTAACTATGAAGGAGAAATTACTATAATAGATGTGAATTTTGAAAATGGAATATATTATACCGATACAATAGTTTTAGAAACTGAAAAAAAATATCATAATACATATAAAGGTTTAGAGAAAAAGGAAGTTAGAAATGGAGTTTATACAGACATTGAGTATGTATTATATGGGGGAAGAAACGATACTGGTAATGGTGGAGTTCCTTTAGTAATCATTCAAAATTGGCTAGAAGATTATAAAAATACTCATAATTAGTGCTTATATGGAGGAATGAATATGAAAAATTTAACGAAAAAACGAATAATAATATTAATTATAGTAAGTATAGTTTTATTAGGAATAGGATTTATAAGTGGATTTTATACAAAAGTATTAATTGATAAAGCTCAACTAATAAAAGAAAAGGAAAAGCAAACAAGTTTGTCAGCCTTAATGTCAGAAAGTGAAATAAGCAAATTAAAAGACAAGATAGAAAAAGATGAGGCAGACTATGGAGATAATTATAAAGAATTTAAAACATACAATCCATATATTTATAAAAAAGATCCAGATAGAATTTATTTTAAATCTTCAAAGATAGGTGCTTTTTATGTATTTGAAAAAGAAGATGATAATTATGAGCATTTATTAGAAGTTATAGAAGATAGAATGCACTATACTGTAATAGATGATTATAATTTGAATTGTTTTACACCCGATTCAATTAGTACAATGATGACTTCAGGAGAAAATTATATTATTTTTGATTATGATAATGGAACTCTATCAGAATTTGACGAAAATTACAACAAAGACATTATTTTTAAATTTTTAGAAAATACAAGATTATATAGATTGGTTACTTATTTGTCATACTACAAAGAACCTATTTTAAAAAGTGATTTACCAAAAAAAGAATTTGCTAATGATACTAACATAAGTGGTTATAAATATATGACATATATAGATGGAAATTAAAACTTAATATAAAACAAATCGTAACAACAACTCACAATTTTTATAACTCTACTAATCGTTGTTTTCCTCACTCAACGATTAGTATGTTTACTTTTATATATAAAGATTTTACAATTATATTAAAGGAGGGCAAAGTATGGAACAAGCAAAGGTAGGAAAGTTCATTGCTGAATGTAGAAAAAATAAAAATATGACACAAGCAGAACTTGCAGAGAAGCTAAATATTACAGATAGAGCAATATCAAAGTGGGAAACTGGAAAAGGTATGCCAGATTCTTCTATAATGCTTGAACTATGTAATGAGCTTGATATTACTGTAAATGAATTATTAAGTGGGGAGGTTATTAAAGTGGAAACTTATAATCAAAAAGCAGAGAAACTTTTATTAAAAATGGCACAAGAAAAGGAAAATAGAGATAAAGAATTATTAAATTTAGAAATATTTATTGGAATATTAGTATCAATAATTTTTATAACTTGTATTTTTGTAGCATCATTCGTAAATATGCAAGATTGGTTACGAATAGTCCTAATAATCATTGGAGCTATTCCATTTTTTATAGGTGTTGGATATGCAATTAGAATTGAACAAGTTGCAGGATTTTATGAATGTCAAAATTGTCATTATAAATATGTTCCAAATTATAAGAAAGTTTTATTTGCAATGCACATAGGTAGAAGTAGAAAAATGAAATGTCCTAAATGTGGCAATATAAATTATCACAAAAAAGTAATAAACTAGTTATACAAATTACAATTTTGAAAGGAGAGAAATTTATGGAGAAAAGATTAAAAATAATGATAGAGAATTGCCCTCAAAATCATAAATGCCCAGCTGTAAATATTTGTCCAGTTGGAGCATTAAGTCAAAAAGATTTTGAAGCACCTAAAATAGATTATGATAAGTGTATAAGATGTGGCAAATGTTCAAATTTTTGTCCTAAAAAAGCATTAGTATTAGAATAAAAACTTACAAATTATAGAGCAGATAATTGTGGAGGTGGTAAAAATAAATTATTGGTGGTTT
>JBJEYJ010000012.1:0-4367 GCA_051886655.1 Bacilli bacterium
GATGGGTTTGAGTTCTAAATTTATCATAAACAAAAACATCGGACTTGAAGTTTATTTCAAATCTGATGTTAAATTTGTCATACTAATAAAGATATAGAATGAATTTCCGGTTTCACTTTGATTAAGCAAATAGAATTAAGTCTGGAATTTTTTTATTCGTTTTTCAAGAGCTTGCTTGCGATATTGTGTTGGAGAAAGACCTGTTTTCTTTTTAAATGTTCTTGTGAAGTATGACTGGCTTGAAAAACCACATTTCTCCGATAATTCCTCAATAGATATATTGGTGAATTCAAGTATCTTTTTGCTAACGCTAATACGTTTATCAATAACAAATTCATTAATTGTTTTTCCTGTTATATGTTTGAACTCAGTCATAAGGGTTGTGCGGTTGGTATTATACCAACGACATAAATCGTCAATTGTAAATTGTTTTTCAAGGTTAAATTCAATAAAAGTAAGGATACAGTCAATTAATGTATCGCTTTCCTGATTAATTTCAAAAGCTTCTTTGTAGAGGTTTGCAGCATAGTCAAAAATTCTGATAACAGACATTCTTGCTCTGCAAGACCACATATTATCAGGCTGTACTGAAAGCTGTTCTATAATGCTGTCAAAAAGGTATTCAACTTTGCTAAGTTCTTCTGCATCAAAAGGAATTACACAATTGTAAAAGTTGTTTGTCTGATAAAACAAATCAAAACTCGGAAAATCAAAAAGCTTGCAATTAATTTCATAATCATCAGACAAAATACTTTCTACAGAGAGATTTCTGTTAATGAAATCAGGAGTAAATAAAACGGTTTTTATTTGCAAATGATTTGACTTTAATATTGTAATCTTTTTGTCCGGATTAACACAAATCATTGCAGGGGCAGAAAGATAACACTTCTCGTTGTCAATTTCAAGAGTTGCTACGCCTTTTTTAACAAGGCATAAAGAAAAAAATCCTTCATTACTTTGGATTTTATCAAGACTGTATTCAATTGGTAAATATCGGTTTTCCCAGAAACGGCACTTTGTCATAAATCCTCTATTGCAGATAGTGCAAAAATAATTGATATAATTGAATTTACAAATTTAATGTTAAATTGCTATAATATAGCATATCATAGGCGAGGTTAACTGTCAATTATTGTGTATTAACAGAAAGGCATATTAGCGTAGTATATATGCATTCTAAAGCCAATTCTCAAAAAATGAGAATTAATTCAACAAATACGATGTTTCCTCTCTGTTCCTGATTTGATATTATTTATTTATAAAACTTTAGGGGATGGATATATGACTATTAATGAAATAATAAAGCAACACCGCAAAAAGCTTGGCTTAACACAAAAGGAATTTGCCGATATGCTGTCTGTGTCAGACAAGACTGTATCACGCTGGGAAATAGGAAATCAGGTTCCGGATGCATTGTTAATGCCTGATATTGCTAAAGCACTGAAAATAACAATAAACGAGCTATATGGAATAGAGATCAATGACACAAAAACAAAAGAAAATACTATCTCTGAAGTTTTATATAAAATTAACAAGAGAGTTTTGTATGCATATAAGATTGGCATTATCCTTGGTTTAGTATTAGCGATTTTTGGTTCATTCTTTTTGGTTAGATGTGATTTAATAGATGAAAATAATGAATCCACTCGGCTCTTTGGACAGATAATGATGTTCTCGGGGTGTGGAATTTGCTTATTGTCAGAAATAGTCTATAAAATCATTTACAGGAATGAAGTAAACACTATCATATATTTGTCGGAAGACATAGCATATAGTGGATTTACAGCTATAACTATAAGTGTTATTTTTCTGCTGATTATACCATTATTTTTAGCTTTAAGAATTGATTATTGGTATGAACTTTTTGTAGTAGTACCTGTTATTCTGTTTGAGATTATGATGTTGTATCACAAGCATTTACTTAAACAGGCAGGTGTAAAGGTTAGTAAAACAATCAGTGTGATATCAATTATTATAGGTTCCGTATCGGTTGTATTGCTTTTATCAATTTTTATTATATTTAGAATTGTAGATTTTAGTGATACATCCACGGTTTCAAAAATGCTGTACGAAATGCATTATGTAACGCTTTATGGAGTAACTGCTGTTGAGGCAAAGGTCAGATTATATAGTTTCTTGTTGCTGAGTTTGCCGTTGATTTCAATGTTGATGATGAATTATATTGAACTTATCATTAAAAGAAAGTTGCTAAATATGTAGGAATTTTAATAAAAGAGGTTATTATGAAAAAAGTATTGTCTTTGATTATTATAATTATTTTGTTTGTTCAGCTCACTGCTTGCAAAGCAGATAATGAAAAGCCAAATATAAAAGTGTATAATTGTGTAAATGATTATGAAGCAGTATTAAATATTGACAATATTAAACTGACACCAAGCAAAGGAAGTATGATTGCATTTGAATCAGATTTATCTACTGAAGAATTAATGAACGCATTAAGTGAAAGCAATCCCAAAATTGCATTTATTAAATTGAACAATAGAGAATTTCTTGCAAAGTATAATGAGAATTGCCCGTATATTCTCTTTAGTAAAAATGTATGTGATAAAAATGAAAACATCGTAGATGATGTGTATGTTGTGATGAGCGAAAGCGAAGAATTCGGCAAAATAGGCCACGATATTCCGTATGAAAGTATTAAAATATGGTATCCCGAGCATTTAACAAACCATTACTTTACTTATGAAAAAGTCAGTGATGAAACCTATACTTTGGAGGTAAACAACAATCCATTCGAAAGTTATGTTTATCTCAATGAAAGCACCTCAGTTTTTACTGATATAGTTAAGTTTTACGAAGATTGCGGATATGAAGTACAGTATGAGGGCGGGAATCTAACAAGCGGTATTATATTTGTTACCCCCAATACAGATGATACAAAACAGTTCAGAATTTTAGTGATGAAGAAAAACAACACCTATGCTATGCAGTATGGAATTATCAATTCAGACTTAAAGCAACGAGTTGCAGCACCAATTACAAATTACATTGATGCTCTGAATACAAAAAATGCGGAATCATATTTGTCATGCTTTGAAGATATTGACAAAAGCAGTATTGATGTATTTTTAAACAACGTTAAAAGCTGTACTCTAAATAATGCTGAACTTTTTTGGGTAGATGAAGAAAATCAAGATTACATCTTTAAAGTGGATTATAAACTTGTTTCTGAGGACGGAAAGATGATGGGCTCGCTGGAACCGGGTGAACACACTTTAGTTGAATATTTTATCGTTGGTTCTGTCAATAAAGAACTTAAAATACTTCATCATTATAACCAGCTTGATGATTGCATACGAGAATTAAAAAACTATAAGGAGTTTGAACAAAATGAAGAAAACAAAGATGACGCTCTTGTTGATTGGCTTTATAGTTTGCAGTAGTCTGCTTTCAGCCTGCGGCGGATTGCATAGCAGTAATACAATTTGTGCAAAGAATCTTATTACAGATAAATGCATTACTATTCCGATTGATGTTTATAATTATGCTGATACAGGAAACTTTTCAAATTTCACAACGCACCTCAGCTTTTCGGAATTGAAAAAGGAGCTTGAAAGCACTGACGCTGTTAATACAGCGATTAACATTTACAACACACCTTCTACCGGCTATATGAAACTTGAAACAGCAAGCGGTGATTTTTATGTCAAATACAATTCATCGGATAATGGCGAATACAACTACTCGCTTTTTGCAGATGTAGGCAGAGCAGAAGAATTTGGAGAATACATTTACATACCTTTTTATATGCTCGAAGAATTTCCAAATTCCGATTACCCTGCATATGCCACTCCGTTTAAGGGTGATGTGTATTATAAAAAATTTTTTGACATTAATGATTTTGCAGAATACTACCGTAACAAGGAAATATATGATATAGAGAATTCAAGTGATACAACACTGCTTATCACCGATAAATCTTCCGGTTATTCTTTTACCATTGAACTATTTGACGATGGAATGTTTGTTTTAGATGAGAAGTAATTAAAATATAAAAACTGCTACGCTTTAAACAAAGAAAAGGCTTTGGAAAATTAATTTTTCTTCAAAGCCTTTTATAAAATATTGTTGATGATAATTGATGCTATTTTGATGATGTAGCAGACGGAATCGTTGGAATTATTAGCGCCGGTTGAACATTTTGATGCCTGAAAAGAGCGTCAAAAGCGGAAATTCAGACCGTGCTCCGTAAATAAAATTGTATGAAAAAACGGCTTGAACACAGTGTTTAAGCCGTTTTTGCTTGGCAGGGGCAGAAGGACTTGAACCCTCGGCACGCGGTTTTGGAGCGGCTCTGATAGAGTTTTAAGTGAAAACACCCCTAAATTTTTGTTGATTTTTAACAT
>JBJEYJ010000013.1:0-4235 GCA_051886655.1 Bacilli bacterium
TTAAAAGTACAGGTCTTTCTAAAGAAAAAATAGAAGAACTTAAATAGGCATCATGTTAGAAAGTAGAGAGTAAAAAAAGTTCAAACTTATATTTGTTTGAACTTTTTATTTTTTCTTAATCTACATGCTACTATGACAGAGGTTACAATTATAAATATATAAACTATGCAAGCTATAATAATAAGTTTAAAATCAGGATATATTTTTTGATTTAATAAAACAGGAACAGTTTTTATAAGTTCATCATCATAATAAATATTAAGTACACCAATTTTTTCTTTATACTTATTTTGAGGTGTTATAGTATTAATTCCATCATAAACCACACTTATTTTATTTTTATCATAATCATTTCTTGTATAATATTTAACATCTTCATCCATTTTTATAACAATAGATTCTTCATTTAAATACTTAGTATTAAGTGTTTTTATTATATCACCTTTATTAATTATCGTTTGATAATCATAATTTTTAAAATAGTAATCATAAATCTTTTTAGCATCTTCAACATGCTCTCCATAGTTTTCAGCTTTTGAAGTAATAAGCATTAATAAAGTACCATCTTTGTAAGCAATTGTTGCAAGGGCATATCCAGCATCATTTTCATATCCTGTTTTTCCTCCTTTTAAATAAGGCATACTAATTTTACTATTTTTCATATAATAATATATTGTATGTTTTATTTTAGTTCCGTCACTTAATTTATGTTCAAAAGTAGAAATAATCTTTTTAAACTCCTTGTTTTTAAGACCAGCTTTAAAAAGAATTGTTAAATCTTCTACAGAAGAATAATTATTTTTATCATCCATACCAATTGGATTAGCAAAACTAGTATTTTTCATACCAAGCTCTTTTGCTTTATTATTCATCATTTTAACAAAATTCTTTTCATTTCCTGCGGTAAGTCTTGCTAAAGCATTTGCACAATCCGCTCCACTTTCTAAAATAAGACCATATAATAAATCTTCATAAGTATAACTTTTACTATTATCAAGAGAAGATGCAGAAGCATCCATTGCAATAAGTTTGTCATAATCACTTTTTGTAAAAGTTACTTTTTTATTTAAATCTTCTATATTTTCTATTGATACTAATGCAGTCATCATTTTAGTAAGTGAAGCAATACTAACTCTTTGATCTTTACTTTTTTCATAAAGAATTTTATTATCATTTAAATTATATAAAACTGCATTATTAGAATTTATTCTTAACTCCTCAGCATTAACATTAACAATAATTATTAAAAAACAAAATAAAACGAATATTAATAGTTTTAACTTCTTCATACCACACATCCACCTTTTTACTTTCTAAATAAGTATAACAAATTTTAAAGAATTTTACTAGTTTTCTTGGCTATTTGTAAAAATTTGTTGTATAATTGATTTAAAGATAGGGTGGTTACATGTTAGATAAGGCATTTTTTGATGAACTTAAAAATAAGTACAATTATAGTGAAAAGACTCTTAAAGCTCTAGCAAAGATTATTCCATGTATTATTTCTTATTATGGAGAAGAATACGAATACATAATACTTGAAGCTATTTTAAATACAGAAATAATTAATTGTAATTCTAAACAAACAATTTCAAAAGTATTAAACGAAAGAACTCTTACTAAAAAAATTGGAGATTCTTATCTTGGAAATATTGATTTAAAAAGAGCAGAAAGTATTTACATGCCAAATGTAAAAATAGTTTATAATGAAAATATCAATTCTTATGAAATCGATAAAATAGATAGAATAATTGTAACTAGTCATACTTTTAACTATGATTCTCCGAAAGGACTTGAAGTTTTAACCCACGCTCTTTGTCATTTAGTTAAAAGTTATAAAGATGAAATAACTATAAATGAAAATATGATCACTATAAGAAATGGACTTTCTTATGAAGAAAGAAAAATAAAATACGGAGATGAAATAACTCTTGAATTTAATAATGAATTTGGTAAAGGATTAGAAGAAGGTTTCAATATATTTGATACAGAAATGATTGTTTCCATGGTTTTAGGAGATACTTATAAATGTTATGATTATGATTCTATCTATACTATCGCAGTTGTTTTAAAAGAAAAGTACAATTTAATAAAAGAAATTAATTATTCTGAAATGTCTGGAGATATAGAAGAATTTAGAAAAGTTTATGGCAAAGATTCTACTAAAAAATTAAGTAAAATATGTGATGATTGTCTAAATATAGAAAATGACATGTTATTATCTTATACAAGAGAAGATAAAGATAATTTAGCAAATATTCTAAAAGAAAAACTAAACAAAGAAGCTTATGATGAGCTAGTAAAAATATATAAAAATAGTAAATCTATTATTAAAAGTTAAAAATAAAAAAAATCTTTAAAAAGGCTTTTTTTAAATATTATTTTAATTTTAATTTTTTCATTATACTTATAATTTGATCTTCTCCAAAAACATCTTGTAGTCCTTTGTTTTTATACATTAAAACTAAATAAACAATGATTCCTATAATACCAAGTATTGCAAGCTTTAAAACAATTAACAAAGTACTTGAAGGCATTCCTATTAAATAATCAAGAAAAATTACAATAACCATCATAACTAAAAGTGGAACAATAGTTTTTTGTAAATTTTTAAGTAATTCTTTGTATTTGAAATTTAAATTCTTTTTTAAATAAGTTAAAATAATTATCATTGAACAAGATGCTCCGATTAGTGTTGCAATAGAAGTTCCATAATAAGGAGTAATTCCTAATTTATTTAAAAGAAGTATCAATGGTATATCTAAAACAGCATTTGTAACAAGCCCTATTAAAGTGCTTATTATAACAAGTTTAAACTTTTTGAATCCTTGAAGCGAAGTATTCATTACTGCTAGAATTCCTACTACTAAACTTACCACTGCAGATATTGCAAGTATTTTTCCTCCATAAGGACTCATACCATAAAAAACTGTATATACTTCATCTGATAAAATCATTATTCCAATTGTAAGAGGTAGAGCAATTACAGACATAGTACTAATTGCTTGATTAAATATTTTATTTGAAGATACATAATCTTTTTTAGTATAACTTTCTATTATATGAGGAATTAAACTAGTAACAAGACCCATTGAAATAGCAGATATAATCATACATATTTTAGGAGCCCAAGTACATATTATACTTGAAATAAGTTCACATTTTTCAGCAGAAAAACCAATCATATATAAACCTTTAATAATTAGTTTCATATCAACTATATTGTATAAATCATTTGTTATGGAAATAATTATAAGTGGAATACAATAGAAAACTATTTTTTTAGCAAGAGTTTTATTACTAATTTTATCTTTTTTATTATTAGTTTCAAATAAATCTTTGTTTTTATTTATCTTAACTTTTAAATAAATATAAGCTCCAAGTGCTCCGAAGAATGCCCCAGTAAGGGCAATAGAAACTCCAACTGGAATGCTTGTTTTAAAAATATTTATTGCAAGATAAGAACCAATTAAAATAACTGCAATTCTAATTAATTGTTCCCAAACTTGACTAATTGATCCAGGACTAATAAATTTATGTCCTTGAAGATATCCTCTTAATACACTTATATAAGGAGTAATAATCAAGGAAATAGAAATAGCTTTTATTACTAAACTTATATCACTTATTGCACTTGCACCATCTACACCATTTACAAAGAATAAAGCAAAATAGTCAGAAAAGACAAAAAGCACTAAAAATGAAATAATTGAAAAAGAAAAAATAAGTTTTTTTCCCACTGAGAATGTTCTTTCTTTAGCATCTAAATTTCCTAAAGTAATATATTCACTTATAATCATACTAATAGCAATAGGAATACCCGCGGTAGAGATATTTAAAAATAAATTATATATGTTATAAGCATAAGAATATAAAACTCCTCCAGACTCGCCAATTATTTTATAAAAAGGAATTACATATAAAACTCCAAGAATTTTTGTAATAATTATCGCAATTGATGCTATTAATGTTCCTTTAAGAAAAGAATCTTTTTTCATTTTTATCACCATAAAAATTATATCATAGCCAAGAAGTATCCTGCAACAAAAGAAAATTAAAAAAGTATGAAACGTAACAATTGATATAAGTTTTAAGATGAAATAATAGATTTATCTAAAGATAATATTTATGTTTCATCTTTTTCTTTTGATTAAATCTTTTAATTGGTCATTTTACATCCTTTTTCTTTTAGTTTATAGTGTTTTTTGAAGGAGATGAAAGTTATGAATATATCT
>JBJEYJ010000014.1:0-1974 GCA_051886655.1 Bacilli bacterium
GAATAGAACAAGGTATTAAAACAAGAAATATGGAAATAGCAAAGAATATGTTAAAAGATGGGTTAGATATAAGTGTTATATCTAAGTATACATGTTTATCAACAGAAGAAATAGAAAAGTTAAAAAAGTGATTATAATAAGAAAATTTAAGTACTATAACAAAGGGTGATAGAATAATGGAAGAATATGTAAAAGATTGTTAATGTCAATATTAAAATGTACAAAAATGGGAATTTTAAAATGTACAAAAATGGGAATGAAGAAGGAATAGAACAAGGTATTGAAAAAGGTATAGAGCAAGAAAAAATTGAAATAGCAAAAATTATGCTAAGTAAAAAAATTGATATAGGTGTTATATCTGAATGTACAGATTTATCTAAAGAAGAAATAGAAAAGCTTTGAAGAGTTTTTCTATTTTAATTTTGCATACTGAATATAGGATTAATTACGAAAATTATGTGAAATTCATTGACTATTTTTTTTATATTTCATATAATGTTAGAGTCCTAACAAAATAAGGAGATAGTATATGAAATATGAAAAAAACATCGGTATGTCTTTTAAAATAATATCTAATCAAATAAGAAGAGTAATGGATAAAAGATTAGGACATAATATTACTAATATTCAAATGTTTATTCTTGGATACATATATGAAAACCAAAATGATAAAGATATTTATCAAAAAGATATAGAAAAACTTTTAAATATAAGACGATCTACAACAACAGAAATACTTAATGTAATGGAAAAAAATAATTTCGTAAAAAGAATTGAATCCCCTGGTGATAAAAGAAAAAAAATTATTACTTTATCAGATAAAGGTAAATACTATGTTGGAGAATTTGAAAAATCTATATTTATAGTTGAAAAAGAAATTTTAAAGGGTATATCTAACGAAGAAAAAGATAATTTTTTTTGTGTTTTAGAGAAAATTAAAAAGAATTTAGATAATTTATAAGGAGGAAATATGTTAAAAATATTTAAAAAATTAACTAAAAAGCAAATTTTACTTGTTCTAATTAGTGTTGTATTTATTGCATTTCAGGTTTTTTTAGACTTAAAGATTCCTGATTATATGAATGAGATAACAAAATATGTTCAAACTACTGGAAGTACAATGAAAGATGTTCTAATGCCAGGTGGTTATATGGTTTTATGCGCTTTTGGTAGTTTAATTTCTTCAGTAATTGTTGGATATTTTGCAGCCTATATAGCAGCATCATTTTCTAAAAATTTGAGAAAAGATGTATTTGAACAAGTTGGAAAATTTGGCATGGAAGAAATAAAGAAATTTTCTACAAGTAGCTTAATAACTAGAACAACAAATGATGTAACTCAAGTAGGGTTATTAATATCTCTTGGACTTCAAGTAATAATAAAAGCTCCGATTATGGCAGTTTGGGCAATTACTAAAATAATTGGCAAGAACTTTAACTGGTCAATAGCAACAGCGGTAGCAATAATAGTACTTTTAATAATGATACTTTTACTTGTTCTAGTAGCACTTCCAAAATTTAAAAAGATTCAATGGCTTACAGATAACTTAAACAGAATTACTCGTGAAAACTTAACAGGAATACGCGTAGTAAGAGCTTATAATGCAGAAGAATATCAAAATAATAAATTTGAAAAAGCTAATGAAGAATTAACAAGCACTCATTTATTTACCGCGAAACTAATGGCAATAATGAGTCCAACTATGAATCTTATCATGTCAGGTCTTACTCTTTCTATATATTTTATCGGAGCATACTTAATAAACAAAGCTAATATGCTTGATAAGATAAATTTATTTAGTGACATGGTTGTTTTCTCTGCTTATGCCATGCAAGTAGTAATGTCATTTATGATGCTTACTATGATCTTTGTTTTATATCCACGTGCTAGTGTAGCTGCTAAAAGAATAGTTGAAGTATTAGAAACAGAAAGTAAGATAAAAGAAGGAGAAAAAACTTCTGGAACAGAAAAAGG
>JBJEYJ010000014.1:2074-4219 GCA_051886655.1 Bacilli bacterium
ACTATATTAGATAATGTTGGTTTAGGTAAGAAAAATGGTCAGAAAGTATCAAAAGATAAAATGATTAAAGCAATCGAAGTAGCTCAAGGTAAAGAATTTGTAGAAAAGCTTCCTGATAAATATAATTATTCTTTAGCAGAACAAGGAACAAATGTAAGTGGAGGACAAAAACAACGTATTTCAATTGCAAGGGCAATAGCTAGAGATCCTGAAATATATATATTTGATGACTCTTTTAGTGCTCTTGATTATAAAACAGATTTTACTTTGCGAAAAGAACTAAAAAAATATACAAAATCTGCAACTGTTGTAATAGTAGCTCAAAGAATCGGAACAATAAAAGATGCTGATCAAATTTTTGTTATCGAAGATGGAGAAATAGTTGGTTCTGGAACTCACAAACAGTTAATAAAAACATGTGAAGAATATAAAGAAATAGCTCTTTCTCAGCTGTCAAAGGAGGAGATAGAAAATGCATAAACACAATAAAGCCACTACTGAAACAGCTACTGATTTAAAGACATCTTTATCAAAGTTATTTCAGTATATCAAAAAATATTTACCTTTAATAATACCAGCACTTCTTCTTGCAATTACTTCCGCTATTTTTTCAATAATTGGACCTGATAAATTAAGTGATATAACCGATACAATCACTAAAGGATTAGTAACAGGAATAGATTTAGAAAAAATAAAAGATATAGGCATATTTTTAATAATCATCTATTCTTTAGGAGCAATATTTAATTATATATCAGGATTAATCATGGCCATCGTAACAAATAAATGTGCTAAAAATCTAAGAAAAGATATATCTGAAAAAATAAATAGATTACCTTTAAAATACTTTGATAAAAATAGTTATGGTGATGTTTTATCTAGAGTGACTAATGATGTTGATATGATAGCACAAAGCTTAAATCAAAGCTTAGGTAACTTAGTTAGTGCAATTACATTATTCTTCGGAGCTTTAATCATGATGTTTGTAACAGATTTTACCATGGCAATAACAGCAATTCTTTCTAGTTTAATAGGATTTGCCTTTATGATGGTTATATTAAAAAGATCTCAAAAATATTTTAATGAACAGCAAAAACAGTTAGGTAATTTAAATGGTCACATTGAAGAAATATATGGTGGACATAATATTGTAAAAGTTTATAATGCCATGGATGAAGCAACTGATGAATTCGATAAAATTAATGAAAGACTATATCAAAGTAACAGAAAAAGTCAGTTTTTATCAGGACTTATGCCTCCATTTATGTCATTTATAGGTAACTTTGGTTATGTAGCAGTTTGTGTTGTTGGGGCACTTCTTGTTATGAATGATAAAATTACTTTTGGAGTTATAGTAGCATTTATGATTTATATAAGATTATTTACTAATCCACTTACTCAAATAGCCCAAGGAATGACTTCACTTCAATCAACAGGAGCAGCATCAGAAAGAGTATTTAACTTTTTAAATGAAGAAGAAATGGATCAAGAAAAAAATAAAAAAGTTCTTAAAAGAGATGAAGTGAAAGGAAATATAGAATTTAAAAATATAGAATTCGGTTATAACAAAGATAAAACAATAATAAAAAAATTCTCTGCTAAAGCAAAAGCTGGAGAAAAAATTGCCATAGTAGGGCCAACCGGAGCAGGAAAAACGACAATAGTAAATTTACTTATGAAGTTCTATGAAATAAATAAAGGAGATATAATAATAGATGGAGTTTCTATTCATGATTTAACAAGAGAAAATGTTCATGATTTGTTTACTATGGTCTTACAAGATACATGGGTATTTAATGGAACAATTTTAGAAAATATAAAATATAACAATGATAATATAAGTGATGAAGATGTAAAAAGAGTATGTAAAATAGTAGGACTAGATCATTATATAAAATCACTTCCACAAGGATATAATACAATTTTAAATGAAGTAGAATCACTTTCAAGTGGACAAAAACAACTTCTTACAATAGCAAGAGCAATGTTAGATGATAAACCATTTTTAATTTTAGATGAAGCAACCAGTAGTGTTGATACAAGAACAGAAGAACTTGTACAAGATGCAATGGACAAGCTAACAGAAAATAAAACATCATTTATAATAGCACATAGATTATCTACTATAAAAAATGCAAATCTAAT
>JBJEYJ010000015.1:0-2206 GCA_051886655.1 Bacilli bacterium
CATCACTACCATAAGAAGATTCTAGTTTTTCTCCATTTGCTACTTTTGAAATCATTTCTTTTGCCTTTGATACACTTTCTTCATCTGGAACCATTACATAAAGTTCTTGATAAGGATAAGTGTATGTGTAATCATAACTTCCTGTACCAGTTAAACTGTTAGAGGTTATTGTCCAACTAGCATTATCTTTTAATTGCATTTTAGCAAGTTTTGTTATTGATTTCATAGGCATATTTGTAATCATACTATCTTTTAAAGAGTTTAGTAAACTATTATACTTTGTTATTATACTAGGGCTTGTACATTTTCTAAATATTGCCTCAATCATAGCTTGTTGATTCTTTCCTCTTTGATTATCACCATCTGTAAATGTTTTTCTTTCTCTAACAAATGAAAGTCCTGCTTTTCCATCTACACTATTATATCCCTTGCTGAAGTTATATCCATTATAGCTTTGAAAATCATATTCTGAATAAACTTCTACTCCTCCGAGAGCATCTATTATATTTACTAAACTACTAAAATTAACTTTGAAATAATAATTGATGTTTATTCCTAAAAGATCTTCGATTGTTGTTACTGAAGTTTCAATTCCATAATTACCTGCATGAGTAAGTTTATCTTTATAGCCACTTGTATCATGAAGTTGTACATAATAATCTCTTGGTATATTAGTCATTAATATTTGTTTAGTTTTTGGATTGACAGTTATTATCATATTTACATCACTTCTTGATATTTCACTAACTTCTCCATACTGATCCATACCACTTATGTAAATATTAAATACATCTTTTGTTACATCAACATCTTTAGATTCAACTTTGACTGTTACTTTAAATGTATAAAGAATTCTTGTTTTATCTTTAAAACCACTTAAAGAATCACTTTCATTACTGCCTCCAGCATTGTCAAGTTTAGTTTTTTGAGATTCTTCAACTAAAATTGATTCGTTTTCATCACTTAAAAGTGAAGCTCCTAAACTATCAAGATTACCATAACTTTCATTTTCTGTTTTAACAGTTTTGTCTAGCTTTTCTAAAGCCTTTTTTGTGGCATTACTATTGTTGTTGTAATATCCTAATGATTTATTAGAAATATCTCCTATTTCTTGATAATTACTATCATTTTTTACTAAAACATGATAAGTGTAAGTTTTATACTCTTCGCTCATATCATCAAGTATTCCAAATGTTTTAAAAATAAAGAATGATGCTACTAAAAAGATTATAGAAAATATAATCGAAAAAATAGTTGATATCTTTTTTGGTTTCTTTTTTACTTTTTTTCTAAATAAGAAGAAATTTAAAATTAAATTGATTAGGAAAAGTGTTCCTGCTACCATAGCTAAATACTTTAGTGGCAGAATATTGATATATAAAATAACTCCTAAAAGTATTAATGATGAAATTATTAATAAAAATCCAACTATTTTATATCCTGTTATTTTTTTCTTTTTGTCCTTTTTTCTTTTTTTCATAAACTACTCCTTTTATTATTTCTATAAAGATTATTAAATAAATTATTCCTCCAATAAATCCTGCAGTTACATCTGAAGGATAATGTACTCCTAAATATATTCTACTTATTCCTATTAACAAAATTAGAACTGTTAAAAATAAGCTTGTAACAATTTTTACTTTTTTATTCCAGTTACTAGTAACAATTAAATAAATTAAAAATCCATAAAATGCTACTGCTACAAAAGAATGACCACTAGGAAAAGAATAACCTTTTTCTGGCACTAACATATCAAGAGGTCTTTCTCTTTTAAATATTAGTTTTAATAATATATTATTAATAAAAGCAGAAGCTAGTAAATTAATAGGAATGATTACTTTCATTAATTTATCTTTTAATACTATTATTAATACTAATGTCAAAAACATTAAAAAATACGTACTTGCAAAAACCGTAATAATTTTATAAAATGCAGTTTTTTCATCTGTAATATTTCTTACAATGTTATTTATAAATTCATCATACCATAGATTTTCTTTTATCATAACAATCGATGTTATAAATATAAATAATATGACTAGTATGATTAGGAATATGTGTTTTTTTTTGATGCTATCACCTCTTTTAATTATATCACCATTATCTTTTTTTATTAAGATTTAATTAAATTTTATAAGGCTGTTTACACTTAGCTATATGAAGAACCTCTTAGTTTATAAACCAGTTCATCATTTATGATGCTATA
>JBJEYJ010000015.1:2306-4181 GCA_051886655.1 Bacilli bacterium
TTTTATTTTCTACATCTACTTTTATTTTTCTTGTTCCTGCTTCTGAATTTTTTCCTTTAAATTGATAATATATGGTGTTGTCAATTATATTAAAAGTTATTCCTTTACCTTTGGGAATTATTGCACTTATCTTTGATAAAATATGATTTACTATTTCCTTAGAATCAAAGTTTTGTACAATTGCAGTAATAAAGTCATCAATGGTAGTGTACTTTTCCATCACATTCACCTCTTTATTATATATCTATATTTTAACATATTATTTTGTTTTAAAAAACTATTGTCAGAAAGTTTTTATTTATTATTAATCAAGTTTTATAAGTTCATAATTATTAGAGCCTATTTTTAAGTTTTCGCAAGCTTCTAAAAGATAAGTTCCATTTTGTCTTTCTATTCTTTCTATTAAATGACTTTTTTCTGGATCTTTACAGTTATAAATTAAATCAACACAAGCTCTGTCAAGTGCAACAGGATCAAGTGATGATGCTATTCCAATGTCTTTCATTTTAACTTTTTCTGGATTTGCAACACAATCACAATCTACTGAAAGATTATTTATTACGTTTATGTAAACAATATTTTTATCCATATAATTAATGACACTTTGACAACTATCTGCCATTGCTTCTAAAAATTCATTTTGAGGTGCAGTATTTTGCCAAAGTAAGGAAACGTCTTTTGTTTTTCCTGCAGTGTGAATCCATGCTTTTCCGGATGAGGATGCTATCCCGATGGACATATTTTTAAGAGCTCCTCCAAACCCTCCCATTGGATGACCTTTAAAATGAGATAACATAAGGATAGAATCATAATTTTGAATATTTTTTCCTACATAGTTTTCTTTTAAATGAAATCCTCTGTTTACAGGTAAAGCTATTTCTCCTTCTCTATCCATAATATCTATTTTAGCTATTTTATCAAAACCATGCTCTTGTACTGTTTTTATATGTTCTTCTGTTGTATTTCTTCTTCCGGCATAAGCAGTGTTACATTCAATAATTGTACCATTTAATTTGTTAACAAGTTTTTTTATTAAATTAGGATTTAAATAATTAGGATTGCCTGCTTCTCCTGTTGATATTTTAATGCCAATATTACCTTTTAAATCTTTATTTAATACTTCATACATTTTTATTAAACTATCTTCTGTTATTTCTTTTGTAAAATAAACTTTTGATTTTTCCATAATTTCACCTTTTTCCTTATCATAATTATTATACTCTAAAATTAAATTTCGTTCAAATTTATATATTAAAAAAAGACTTTTTTCAAGTCTTTATTTTCATATGGCGTCCCCGAGAGGAGTCGAACCTCCGACCTATTGCTTAGGAGGCAATTGCTCTATCCTACTGAGCTACGAGGACAAAAATAAATGTTTTATTTTATTAAAACACTTATTAATAATATAAATAGGAAATTAACTGCTGTTTTTAAGCTTTTAAAGTCTCCTCCTAATTTTTCTTTAAGTGAAACGTAATCATCTACTGCATCTACTATTACACTTTCTATGTGTTTCGGAAGAGTTCCTCCTATTGGATACATGTGTGATGTTATTATATTTTGCTCTTTTTCAGTTAAGTTAGTTATTTTTTTAGCATTTTCTAGTGCAATTTTTGGATGTTTTATTAATCTTTCTCTTTTATTATCAAATTCTCTATCAAAAAAGAAATCATGTAATAGTGCGGCTTTAGTTGCACTTTCGTAATCTAATCTTAATTTTTTGCAGATTTTATATGTTTTATAAGATACTTCAACACTATGATTAAATCTATTGCTATTATGATGATGAGTTTCATTTTTTAATTTACTAAACTTTCTATTTTCTAGAAGTTTTTCAACTATTTGTAAATATTCTTTGTTTTCCATTTTCTCACC
>JBJEYJ010000016.1:0-4094 GCA_051886655.1 Bacilli bacterium
AAATTAAATATTCCATTTATAAGCAAGATTGATTACGAAGATATAGTGTATGCTTGTCATAATAAAGCAGATTTTATTGCTTTATCATTTGTTTCTTCAAAAGAAGATGTTATAAGTGTAAGAAAAATTTTAAAGGAGCAAAATAGAGAAGACATAAAATTAATTTCAAAAATAGAAAGCATGACAGGAATAGATAATATTGATGAAATAATTGATGAATCAGATGGAATAATGGTAGCAAGGGGAGATCTTGGAGTAGAAGTTAAAATGACTAAACTTCCTATTTATCAAAAAATCATTATTGAAAAGTGTCGTGAAAAGGGAAAGATTTGTGTTGTTGCTACGGAAATGCTTGAATCAATGAAGAAGAATTTGAGGCCTACAAGAGCAGAGGTTAGTGATGTTGCTAATGCTGTTTTAGATGGAACTGATGCAGTTATGTTAAGTGGTGAAACAACAAGTGGAAAATATCCAATTGAAACAGTAAAATATATGGCAGATATTTGCGAGGAAGCTGAAAAATATTATGATAATAGTTTTAAAAGTAAAGTTAAAAAAGGAGTAACTGAAACAATTGCTGCAAGTGTTGTAGAAAGTTCTAGGGTATTTGATATAAAAGTTGTAGTAGCTTCAACTGTTAGTGGTTATAGTGCTAGAGGTATAAGTAATTTAAAACCAGATTGTTATATTTTGGCAACTTGTACTACAAAAGAAGTAGCTAGAAGTTTATCACTTAATTATGGAATAATAACTACAGTAGTACCTTTTGTTGAGACTACTGATGATATAATAAAAATTGCGAGAGAAGAGGCAATAAAAATCTTCAATTTGAAAGAAAAAGATAAAGTTTTAATAACTGGAGGATTTTCTAAAAATACTGAAAAAAGAATAACAAACTTTATGAAAATAGAGGAAATATAAAAGACTATTATAATGTAGTTTTTCTTTTTTTTTTGGAAATTTTTGGTAATTACTATATTTTTATTTTATAAGAGTATAAAATATTATACAATATATACAGGAGGATATATATGGAAAAAGAAAAATTATTGTTAGATTTGGAATATGACTTTATATGTGATTTTATTAAATTAAGAAAAGAAAAAGGATTGACTCAAAAATCTTTAGCAGAATTATCTGGGGTAATAAGAGAGAAGATAGCTAAAATTGAAAACCATATCAATTCACCACAAATTAATTCATTAATAAAAATACTAGAACCAATTGGATATACAGTGAAAATTGTACCTATAGAGAAAAAGGATTAGTTTATGGGATATGTAAAAAGTGGAATTGTAACAAGAATAGAAATATTAAATGAGAATAAAGACAGTACTTCTTTTATAAGAAAAAATTTTAATTTGGATTTATACACTCAAAAAGGTAACATTTATTTTCTAAAAGAAAAAATCTTGCAACAAAATTTAAAATCTTTCAGAGAAGAATTTTTATTATTTTCTGAAGGGAGGAGTGATAGTTTAGATAGTTGTGAGGCTTATTGTTTAGAAATAGATGTAAATAAAATGTTACAAAATAAAATATATTTAATTAAGGATAATAAAAGTTTTTGTTTCGATAATTATGTTAATATGAAATTTGAGACAGATGAATTTGTTTTTAGTGATAAAAAAGTTTTGTTAAGGATATTTTTAATTCCCATTTTTTGGGATATTGATAAAGTAGAGACAGTTTGTTTGAATAATACAATATTACTTGTAAATAATTTGACACGAAAGGCTATGAAAAACATTTTAAAAGATGCAAGTTGGGTTACTATAATATAAAAAAAGTTTTAAACGTGATATAATATAAGACGAGGTGATTACATGAAAAGAGCATTAGTATTATCAGGTGGAGGAGCAAAAGGTTCTTATCAACTAGGTGTATATAGAGCAATAAGAAGATTAGGTATAAAAATAGATATAATTACTGGTACTTCAATAGGTTCAATTAATGGTGCTCTTTTTGTTTCTGGTGACTATTTAAAAGCGAAAAAACTTTGGATGAGAGTTTCTACTGATAATTTATTTGATTACGATTTTAAAAATCCAAAAGATTATCAAAAGCTAGCTAAAGAAATGCTTGAAAATAAAGGATTAAAGTTTGATAAAGCTGAAAAGTTTTTAGAAGAAATTATAAGTGAGGATAAAATTAGAAAATCAAAGATAGATTATGGTTTAGTGACAGTTAATTTAAAAAGTAGAGTACCTAAAATGCTTACTAAAGATCAAATTCCTAAAGGTAAATTAATTTCTTATATAATTGCATCATCAACTTGTTTTCCAGCGATAGAGATGAAAGAAATAGATGGAGAATATTACATAGATGGAGGCTATTATGATAATTTACCTATTAATTTAGCCCTTGATATGGGAGCTGATGAAATAATAGCAGTTGATCTTTCTGCGATAGGTATAAAACAAAAAGTAAAGGATAAGAATGTTAAAATTGACTATATAAAAAATAATAATAAGCAAATGTTTACTTTGAATTTTGACACAGAGATAGCTAAAAGAAATATTAGACTAGGGTATAATGACACGATGAAATATTATAAAAAATTAGATGGAATAGATTATACTTTTAAAAAAGGACATCTTGAAAAAAATTATACTAAGATAAGCAACTATTATATAAAATTAATAAAAAAGATTTTACTTTCAGATAAAAAGAAAATAAAAATTACAGAAATATTGAAGAATAAAAGATATCAAAATATTTTTCTAAATATTAAACAAGGTAAAAAGATAGATAGAGAAATAAATCAAGCTTTAGAGTATTTGGCATCAGTCTTTGGGATAGAAAATGATAAAATATATAACATAGATAAATTTAATAAATTGCTAATAAAAGAAGCTAAATCACTTAATTATATTAAAATAGATAAAAACTTAAAGGGGAAAATGTTAATTGGATATATATATAATCAATATATGGAATCGGATAATAAAGAAAATGTTTATAAGAAATTATTTAATATAGCACTAGTTTTTCAAAAAGATTTCCTTGCAGCGCTTTATTTAATTTCTATATCTAGTAAATATCCAATTACTTTGAATAGTGATAAGTTTTTTGAAGAAATTTTTAGTATTATTAAAAAATGATTGTCAAATAATGTCTAATTTACACTCTTTGCTTGTAAAGATGAAAAATATGTTATATTCTTAAATTAGGGAGTGTGATACAAAATGATATATCCATCAATTGATAAATTGTTGTTGCATGTTGATTCTAAGTATCGCTTAGTTCATATTGTAGCACAAAGAAGCAATGAGGTAAGAGAAACAGGACATTTGCAAATGTCAGAAGAAGATTATGTTTCTTCAAAAAATATAGGTAGAGCATTAGAAGAAGTAGAAAAGGATCTAATTGAAATAAAAACAAATTAGTTCTTTTTATTTAAAGGAGCCATAATGAAAATAATAAGTTATAAGTTTTTAGGAAATGGGAAATACAAAGTTGTAATAGATAATGAAAACTATGTAATATACGAAGATGTTATTTTGAAATATAAACTTTTAACTAAGAAAGAAATAACAAAAAATGAATTATCTAAATATTTAAAAGATAATATTTATTATGAGGCATATTATAAAGCAATGAATTATCTAAAAATTAAATTAAGAACTGAAAAGGAGATTGCTGATTATTTAAAAAAATACAATTATTCTTCAGAGGTAATTAAAAAAATAGTAGATAAGTTAATTGAAGAAGGTTATATAAATAAGTATTTATATGCTGAATCTTATATAAATGATCAAATAAATTTAAAGAATGTTGGACCAATAAAAATAAAAAAAGATTTAGAAAAACTTGGAATAGATAATTTTATAATTGATGAAAAATTATTAAATTATTCAAAGGAAAAACAGATGGAAAAAATAAAAAAGAATGTAGCAAAAGAAATAAGATTAAATAATAGTAAATCTTGTTATATGTTAAAGAATAAAGTATTAATAAATCTTTTAAATAAAGGATTTTATAAGGAAGATATTTTAGAAGTTTTAGATGGAATAGTTATAGACGATAAAGATATTTATGAAAAAGAGTATAAAAAATTATATGAAAAGTATTCTAAAAAATATAGTGGTAAG
>JBJEYJ010000017.1:0-2133 GCA_051886655.1 Bacilli bacterium
GCTTTTGTTATGGAAATATCTAATTCTAACAATGATATTTCAAATTTAAAAGAAATAATACATTTAGTAGATACTTATCCAGTTCTAAATGAAGAGTTAATGAAATTAGGAAAATTTATAAAAGAAGTAACACTTTCTTCATTAATGTCTTCATATCAAGTAATGCTTCCCAAAGCTTTAAAAGCTAAAAATAAAGTAAATATGCAAATTAAAAAAGATAAGTATATAAAATTAAATAAAGACATTTGTTTAGAAAATTATAAATTTAACAAAACTCAAACTGAAATTATAAATACTTTAAAGGAAAAGAAACAATTAAATAAAAAAGAATTAGATTTTATTTCGAAAAGTAGTGTTAATACTCTTTTAAATAAAAAAATAATAGTTTTGGAAGAAAGAGAAGTTTATAGATATAATTTAATCCAAAACACAAAAAAAGATTTTGTTTTAAATAATAAACAATCTGAAGTATTCAAAGAAATAAAGAAAAGCTTAGGAAAAGAAGAAGTGTTTCTTCTTCATGGAGTAACAGGATCAGGAAAAACTAATGTTTACATGAAACTAATAGAAGAAGTTATAAAAGAAGGAAAGACTGCATTATTTTTAGTACCTGAAATATCCTTAACTCCTCAAATTATAAATAGATTTACTAGTTATTTTGATAAAATAGCAGTACTTCATAGTAAACTTTCTGAAAGTGAAAAATACGATGAATGGCGTAAAATAAATGAAGAAAAAGTAAATATTGTAATCGGAGCTAGAAGTGCTATTTTTGCACCACTTAAAAACATAGGAATAATTATTATTGATGAAGAACACACTCCCACTTATAAACAAGAAAATAATCCTAAATATAACGCTATAGATATTGCTAAATACAGAAGTAAATATCATAATTGTCCACTTGTACTTGGAAGTGCTACCCCAAGCATTGAAAGTTATACTAGAGCTTTAAAAAAAGATTATACTTTAGTAGAAATAAACGAAAGATATAATGGAATGAATCCAGATATAGAAATAATTGATATGAATGAGGAATTTAAAAAAACAAATGATTATTTTTCAAAGAAACTTTTAAATGCTATAGAAGAAACTATTAACAAAAAAGAACAAGTAATATTATTTTTAAATAAAAGAGGTTATTCAGGTACTATTACTTGTAAAAATTGCGGAGAAACTGAAAAATGTCCTAATTGTGATATATCTTTAACATATCATAAAACTTCTAACATGCTTAGGTGTCATTACTGTGGTTATGCTAGGAGAAAGGAAAAAAATTGTAAATATTGTCATGAAGAGCTTCAAGAATATGGTCTTGGAACAGAAAAGGCAGAAGAAATAATAAAATCTTTAATTAAAAATGCAAAAATTATAAGAATGGATATCGATACCACTACAAAAAAAGGAGAACTAGAAAAAATAATAAAATCTTTTCAAAACAATGAGTACAACATTTTACTTGGAACCCAAATGATTGCTAAAGGATTAGATTTTGAAAAAGTTACACTAGTCGGAGTAATAAATGCTGATATCAGTCTTAATTTTCCAGACTTTAGAAGTAGTGAAACAACTTTTTCTCTACTTAATCAAGTATCTGGAAGAAGTGGAAGGGGAGAAAGAAAAGGGAAAGTTTTGATTCAAACCTTTAATAAAGATCATTATGCCATAAAACATAGTAAATATAATGATTATAAAAGTTTTTATAGTGAAGAAATAAAAATAAGAAAAAAATTAAACTATCCACCATTTTGTCATTTATGTTTAATAAAAATAATTTCAAAAGATTATAAAATAGCTAGTGAAATGAGTTATAAAATAGGAAATTATCTAAAAGAACAGATAAAAAATGAAATTATACTTGGACCCTCTACTGCTAATATATTTAAAATGAATAATGAGTATAGATTTCAAATAATTATAAAATATAAGGATTTAAAATCAATAAAGAAATACTTAATAATACTACAAGAAAGATTCTTTAATGATAAAAAAATAAAATTTGAAATTGACTTTAATCCCTTAAAACTATAAGCATCAAAAAAGATGCTTTTTTTAAGCACCTGTATTTGTATCATTATTAATCATGTTTAATAGTTCATCAGTATAACTTGGATTAGAACTATTGTAAGAATT
>JBJEYJ010000017.1:2233-4013 GCA_051886655.1 Bacilli bacterium
ATTATTATCTATTCTTAAAGAATTAAAAACATTATCATCAAATAAATTATTATTTTTACCTAAATTATAATTATTATTTTCAAAAATAGAATCATTATTTTCAAGAGGAGCAATTATTTGATTATTAATAACTTGTTCTTCTGTTTTATTATAATTTGGAATATTAATAACATTTTCAGTATTTTGATTAGTTTCCACAGCAGAATTTTCGTTTATAGAAGTTTCTACGTTAGGAGTATAAACCATATTATTATTGTTATTGTTAGTAGTGTTAGTATTAGTATAAATATTATCTTGTATTGCACTATTGGCAACCTGTTCTACTAAATCTCCTGAAATATCATCGTATTCATCATAATCAACTAATCTAAATACTTCTTTTAAATCAGTTATTCCTTCAATAACTTTTATAAGACCATCTTGAAAAAGAGTTTTAACACCTTTTTTATAAATTAAATGTCTAAGTTCTTCACGATCAATATTCTTATTAATAGCGTCTCTTATTTCATCATTTATCATTAAAACTTCTTGAAGAGCTATTCTTCCAGTATAACCATTATGACAATTCTCACATCTTCCAGCTTCATAAATTGTTTCTATATCTATACCTAAAGCTTTTTTAAATAATATTTTTTCAGTATCATTTGCTAGTCTTTGAATTCTACAATTAGGACATAATCTTTTTGCTAGAGTTTGAGAAATTATTCCTTTCAAAGAAGAAGATAAAAGATAACGTTCAACACCCATATCAATAAGTCTTTCGATAGTAGTAAGAGAGTTATTAGTATGGAGAGTTGATAAAACTAAATGTCCTGTAATAGAAGCACGTACTGCTATTTTAGCAGTTTCAGTATCACGAATTTCTCCAATTAGAATAATATTAGGATCTTGCCTCAAAATAGAACGAAGTACAGTAGCAAAATCAAGACCAATTTCAGAATTAACTTGAACTTGATTTAAACCTTCAATACTCATTTCAACAGGGTCTTCAACTGTAATAATATTTGATTCTTCTTTATTAAGCTTTTGAAGCATAGAATAAACTGTTGTAGATTTTCCAGATCCAGTAGCCCCTGTTATTAAAATTATCCCATTTGGGTTATTAATAAGTTCTGTAATTATTTTAAAATTTTCTTCAGTAAATCCTAGGTATTCAATTCCTTGTAAACTCATAGAATAATCAAGTATTCTGATAACAATTTTTTCTCCAAAACTTGTAGGAAGAGCAGAAACACGAAGATCTAAATCTTTTCCTTCAATGACACTCTTAATCGCACCATCTTGAGGAAGACGAGATTCAGTAATGTTCATACCTGCTAGAAGTTTTACTCTAGTAGTAAGGTTTCTTTTATATCTATTATCAATTATGGCATAGTCTCTAAGTTCACCATCAATTCTAATTCTAATTTTTAAATATTTTTCAGCAGGATCAAAATGGATATCACTTGCATTCCTAATGACAGAATCAATAATGATATCATTTACAATGTCTACAATTGGAGTAGTTGTAAAATTAAATTCTCGCATCATAATACTTTGCCCCTTTATTATTCTTTTGTAAAATACCTAGTTATTTTATCAAAACACTAGAATTTATTCTAAAAGTATTATATAATAGTTTTTGAAAATAAGCAAGTAGAAGGTGAGTAAAATATGAGAAAGTTATTTAAACAAAAAAATAAAAAAGGATTTGCCATGGCAGAGCTTTTAGCAGTCTCTATTGTACTTTTATTTATTTTTTCAATACTATTTTCTAATTACTTACCTTTAGTAGCAGAAT
>JBJEYJ010000018.1:0-3989 GCA_051886655.1 Bacilli bacterium
ACATAAGTCAAAAGGCATAAAGTGAAAACAAAATAAAAAAATTTATCAAACTTTAAAATCACCAAAAATCTAAAATCTGATAAATTTAATAACAAACTATTAAAAATCAAAAAATAGCACTAAGATTTAAAACTTTCAAGTATCCTAATAAAATGATTTGCTTCCCTAACAACATGATCTGCTAACAAAGGAATAATAATGCTTTTTATCTTACAACCTAAAATTCCCTCTTCACCAGCAATTTTAAATTCTCTAAACCCCTTTGTTTCTTTTAGACTAGCATTAGTTAAATTAATAAAATTATCACTATAATTCTTAACAATCATTTCATATTCACGTGCGTATTTATCCGCAGTTTTAATAAGTTCCTTTTCACTAGGATCAAGTAAACCTCTAATAAATTCTGCATGTTCTTTCATGATATTATTCCAAAATAGTTCCTGTTCATAAAGATAATGTGCCGTAAATTCTTCTCTTTTCTCAATCTTACTAAGTAAAGTATAATACATCTTAGCTTCATTCATTATATGAGTAATCAAAAGAGGATAATTAGTAGTATACATCTTACAAGTTAATACTTTATTTAATATATCATTCTTAAAATGTATTAAATTTTCAATAAACGGTAAAGCTCTTTTATTAATATTTCCTATATCATTCATAATCTTTTCATTCACATTGACAGAGCCACTCCTAAGCTTTAACTCCCTATTAGTTATATTCATATCAATAGGAATTCCAGATAAAGCACTTGTTTTAGTTTCAGCATCAAAAGTGTTTTTCGTAACCATTTCATTAGATGAGATAAAAGACTTGCTAACATTACCCTCAGCTAAAGTAATAACCTCATTTAAAATATCAGAAAATATTTTTTGAAAATCACGAGCAACTTTTTTCAAATCATTATCCTTTTCTGTAAAAGCAGCTTCTAAAAATAAACTATGTTCTTTCATAATACGAGCAAAAAACAAATGAAGTTCCAAAGACAATCTTATATAATCATTATTATTCATATCTACTCCTCCCAGTAAAATATATGCATAATATAAAATAATAAGAAAGCTTTATAAATATATCTAACTATAAAGAAACACAATTAAAAGAAAAATAAAACAAAAAATTAAACCACAATAAAACTCCATGAATTTAATCATGAAGTTGATATACAATATGGCAGGGGTAGCAGGAGTCGAACCCACATCAGCGGTTTTGGAGACCGTTATTCTACCATTGAACTATACCCCTAACAACAAGATAATTATATCTAATATAATATACTTTTGTCAATTATTTTTATTACATTAACATATTATTAATTAGGTGATAAATATGGCAATAGTAAATTACACAACAAAAGAAAAAGAATTACTTGCAAGAATAATGAGAGCAGAAGCCCTCGGAGATGGAAACCTAGCAATGCTAATGGTTGGAAATGTTATTATAAATAGAACCATCGCAGATTGTCTAACTTTCAAAAATATAAGAACTATAACAGATGCAGTATACCAAAAAAACCAATTTTCCGGAATCAATTCTTCACTCTTTGTAGGAAACCCCAACTCAAAAGAATTAGAATTAGCAGGAAGAATCCTAAGAGGAGAATATTACCATCCAGCAACTAACGCATTATGGTTTTATAATCCCGGAACTAACAATCCTTGTCCAGCTCTCTGGTATGACCAAAGAAATTCTGGAAAATATAAAAGTCACTGCTTTTACATACCCTATCCTGGAGTATGCAGACAGCTTCATTAAAAAATCTACACGCTTTTTATTTCGTGTAGATTTTTTTAATATAATCCAATTATGAAAATTAACTAATTCAAAAATTTCTTTTATATACAACTAATTATTTTTTTGTTTTCTTACTATTTTTTAGCACATAATCTCCAATAGTAGGAACTGACATCATCAAAAACAAATAATTTTCAAAATACATTAAAACTTCAGAAAAATCACCTGGACTATAACACCCAAAAGGAACATTTTCATTAATTTTCATCGTACCCTTGAAAAATTTAATAAAATTAGAATTAGCTTTTTTAACACGTTCTAAATATTCAGTTGCTTTTTCATCATTTCCTAATTTGTAATATAAAACAAATAAAGGAAATAACATATGAAAGCTTTCTTCCCTTGATTTTTTATAAAATTTAAGCATATCCTTCTCATTTTCTAAAACTGCATAAATAGCCATAAGTAAATATCTTACTCCAAGATTATCATTTTCATTTAATCTTAAAATTTCTTTACACACATCACAAGCTTGATGCATTTTTCCATCATTTGCTAAATTCATTACCTTAGCATATAAACCTCTAATATAAGGTCTAGTTTCAAACATTCCATAAAAACTACCAATATTTTCCTTTTCAAAATATCCTTCTTTTTCTAATCTACTTTTTTCTAAATTCAAGCCATCATCAAGCATTTTATCTCTTTTCAGAAAATCATCTTCCAAATTGGTCAAGAATAAAAGAGCATCAAAACAATCAGGACACATATCATAAGCTTCCTTAGCATATTTCTTAGCTTGTTTTTCAGATTTAGAATTCTCAGCTTTTTCAAGAAGTTCATATGCATTATCTAAAGCTGTGTTTTCATATTCAATTTCACCAGAATTATACTTATTAATAAACTCCTCTAATTTTTCATTCAATTCACTATCAGACTTTCCTTCATTTTCCTTAAAAAAGTCATTAAGCATATTATTTAATTTATTATCCATAACACTACCTCTTTTCTGATACCTATTCTACCACATTATATACTAAAAAACCACAAATTAATCAATTATCTCATCACATCATAAAATTTTCAAGTTTTTGTACTAAAGCAAACTCACTTATACAATTACAATCCATATTTTTAATAATCAACAAAAAATTCCTACATTGTATGAAACATTTTAAAACACAAAATAGATCAAAACATCAAAGCAATATTTCAATCTATTATAAATAATTTTCTCTTAAAAAAATTTTAATCATCTCTATTCACATTATATACCATTTTTTTGGATTTATAAAGTTATTACGATTGAGCGTAATAACTTTTAAATACTTCTAATAATATTTTAATAGTGTCTTTTACTTCATCAATAGTTATTATACTTTCATCATCTAATACATATATTCTTTGCATTTTATTAAAAGCATTGATCAAATTATCATTCAACTCTATCTTCATATAATCAAAATTTATTATTTTTTTAGATTCTGATATTCCACCTAATCTAGATTTTTCTTCTTTTCTTTTACATTCAATTAATTTATTTAATTCAGATTTGTTCTTCAATAATTGCTTAATATCATCATTTCTTATCATAATAGAAATATCATATAAGTGTTTAGAAACATCTTCATACATTCCTCTTTCATAATAAAATTCTGCTGCAAATATCTTATCAATAAAGATTCTCTCTAATTTAATAATTTCAATTTCAAATTCAGATATATTGTACTTTTCTTTTAAAATAGATTTTTCTTCATCAGTTGCATACTTATAAACTAGTGGTTCAATAATATAAGTAGAAACTGGTTCAGATACTGTAAAAGAAGTTGCCTCTATTTGTATTCTTTCTGATTTAAAAAGTTCATTTAAGCTAAATAACGATTCATATTTATAAAATGATGTAATACTTCCCTTTTTATCAACAGTTTTTTCACTCATTAATTCTAGACCATCAATATCATATCCAAGTGCAGATTTTTTTAATCTTGTTTTATTGCTATTATTTGATTCATTTTCATTTACTTTAACAGTTAAATCAATATCTTCAGAAAATCTATTCATATGATCTAATATCTTATAAACAGCTGTTCCACCTTTAAAATAAGCCTGTAATTTTTTTTGCTTAGACGCTAATTCTTTTAAAACCAAGCAAACATAATAATCCTTCTCTAAAATATCATTTCTAATACCAGTTCTACTATTAATATTTAGTATTAATTCTTCTAATATTTCTTTATTCAACATTTTCACCTCCT
>JBJEYJ010000019.1:0-3982 GCA_051886655.1 Bacilli bacterium
ACAACTTCTTCTGTTTTGTTGTTTGTAATAGTTGTTGTTCCTGCTAGAATAAGTACTACTCCTATAAATATTCCTGTTGCTACTACTGGAATCATAGGAAGTGCAAAGGATATGACTCCTAATACTACTTTTGTGATTGGACTAATTAAACTTTTTTTATCTTTAGTAATTTTAAGAGTAAATATAAGAGTTGATAAACCTGTTATAAAAAGCCAAATTCCTAAAAGTATAGGAATTAGTTTTATTGCTCCTTCTGTATTAGTTGCTAAAACTATGCCAAAGATTAAGGCTAGAATAGAACTACCAACTGAGTATGAAGCATAGGGATTTGTACTTTTGATTGCTATTATAATTCCAACTATGGCATATGTAATTAAAACGATTCCTCCTGCTAAAACAATTGTTTCAAATGTTCCTTTTGGACTTATAATAAATATTATTCCAAATAAAATTAGTAATGTTCCAAGTATATAGTTCCATGTTTTCTTATTCATAAAATCCTCCTTTAGTAATTTAAGTATTCATCTTGTTGCCAAACTTTTTCTTTGTTAGATGAGTTATAAACTTTGTAATCATATTTATTTCCTTTTTCTTTAATGAATACTGCATAAACATTCATTGTACTATTTTTTGAAAGAGGAATTACTGTTTCACCTTTTTCTTTATAAGTTATTTTACATGAAAATACATACTTTTTACCTTTACTTTCAATAAATGTGCACTGTTTTGATATTATCTCATCAATGTTTTCTATACTTTTTCTAGTTTCTCCCAAATACTTACTTTTAAACCAAGCATCTATAGCCATTTCTCCATATTTAGGGTTTTGATAAGGATCAATACTGCATCCACTAAGTAAAAATAATGTAATAAATAATATTAAAAAGTATTTTATTTTCATATGATTACCTCTAGTAAATCATACCATAAATAAAATACTTTTTCAAGTTTACTCAAGGATTCCTGTTACTACACTATCTGACTTTTCATAAATTAATAGTTTTTCTTGATTATCTAATGTCGCTAGTAATATGTCTTCCTGTTTTTTTCCTTTTTCTTTTAGTTTTTTAGATAGCCATTCTTCATTTTTTCCTATGACATGTAAGTTTTTATACATGATTTTTCCATCTATTATTACATTAGCAAGTAAAGATGCTTTTGTTTTTTTGATATCCATATCTTTATTTATGACTGTTTTATATTCGTTTTTGGGAAGTATACTTACTTTACCACTTGCTTCCATTATTGCATATGCTATTTCTGATATATCAAAATATCCTTGTTCCCTGCATTGCTCTAAAAAATCGTTTACATCAAATTTTACTTTTTTTAAACCTTTTTCAATTAAAATGCCATCTTTAATAAGAATTGTTGGAACTCCAGCGAAAAATCTACGTAATTTTATGCTTTTAATTGTTGCTATTGAAATAAAATATGCGAGTACACCAAAGACTAGGACTGCAATTGTTCCATGCAAAATGTGTGATTCTAAATTGATAGTCATTTCTGCTGCAAAATTTCCAATAGATATTCCTATTACATAGTCAAATAGACTTAGCTGAGAAACTTGTTTTTTTCCTATCATTTTTGTTACTAAAAATAATGTTACTAAAGAAATTAATGCTCTTAAACTTATATGAAGTAAATCTTCTACCATATTATCACCATAATTAGTATGGAAAAATATATAATTAATATTTATTTTTTTGTGAAACTCATTAAAAAAATAGAGATATAATCATCTCTATTCAATATTAGTTATTTCAAACATATAACTGTCGCTTATGTTTCCTGCACTATCTTTTGCATATACATAATATGTTGAATTATATCTAGCGGTATATGCTACTACTGGACTTGCCATAGTTTTTATTGTTTTCCACTGACAAGTTGAATAGTTTTCAATATTTGTAACGCACCATTTTTGAACAAGACTAGTTGTGTCTTTTAATGCTATTTGTACTGAATCTTCTTTTACTGCTGAATTTTCAATTCCTGCGACTGTTAGTACTCTAGGCTTAGTGATATCTAATTTTGAAATATATGTTACTGTGCCACTACAAACACCATTTTTACAGGCTTTTACATAATATGTTACTTTTTCATCATTAGAAATAGTTATTTTACTACCTTTATTAGTCATATTATCTTCTGTTTTTCCATAGTAGTATGTTGATCCATTTTCTGAATCATAAAATTTTAATGTGTATGGTTTGTTATGCCACTGATTAGTTTGAATGTTATCACTTGCACTAATTTTTGGTAATTTCATTTCTGTTACCATAACTTGTACTGTTTTTGAAATGTTGTTTTTTGTAGTTGCAGTTATAGTGGCACTTCCTTCTTTTTTTGCAAAAATTACTCCTTCGTTTGTGACTGTAGCAATATTTTCATTTGAGCTTTCCCAATTTATAGTTTTATCTTTTGCACTACTAGGTGTTACAGTGGCCATAATTTTTTCACTTTCGCCTTGTACTAATTTAATAATTGTCTTATTTAGTTTCATTTCTGTTATTTCTGTTCCTTCAGAAGATATTTCTTCTGAAACAACTACTTCAACTTTTTTTTCTATTCCACCATTTGATGATTTAGCATTAATTGTTGCTGTTCCTGGTTTTAAGGCTTTTATTAAACCACCTTCACTTATAGTTACAATGTTAGATTTTGTACTATAGAAATGAATGTTAGTGGATGTTGCATTTTTTGGTGAATAATCTATATTTATTCTTGTGATTTCTCCTGGTTTTAATTGTACTTCATCTGGTATAATTTCAAGATTTTTCATTTCGATATATTCTTTTGTTACTTCTACATTGACAGAAATAGTTCTGTGTCCTTTTTTTACTGTTAAGATGGCTGTTCCTGGTTTTATTCCTTTTATATTACCTGTTTCACTTACTGTCATAATATTATCGTTACTTGATTCGTATGTTATTCCCTCACCACATTCTTTTTCTCCAAAATCAATTGGTAAATTATATGTGTTATCTTGGACTACTGAAATATTTTTTGATAGTAGTAATTTACTAGTAAAAGCAGGACATACAACTATTTCTTTTGTTTCATTGGCCATCTCTTTGTTTTTTAATTTTGAAACAATATTTATTTTGGCTCTTCCTTCTTGAATTGGAATAATTGTATTTAATATTTCTTCTCCTTCCATTTCATTATTTAAAATAGTGATTATGTTATTATTTTTACTGGTAAATGTTGTAAGTGTTTTTTCGATATCTTTTTTACCTTTTGTCAACACTGAAATATTACCTGTTTCTCCTAGATATACTATTTCAGGTATAATTACTGTTGTTTTGTATCCTTTGTTATATTTAGAAATTGTTAGTAATATCATCATAATTATTACTATAACAAGTAAAAATATTCCTCCTACAACTATTAAGGCTCTTTTATTAATAGTGCTGAATGCATCATCTAATTTTTCTTTTGAGGTTTTATTTTCTTTATCTTCATATACTACATCAGCATCATCTATATATTCTAAATCTTTATTAATTCCAATTTTACTAAAATCTGAATTTTCTCCATAGTCTTGATGATAAAGATCTTTTTCTTCTTCATTTGTTTTAGTTTGTTTAGTCCCTTCTGGTTGGATTTCATCGTTTTTTTCGTAATATTCAGGTTCTTCGACATTAAAATCACTTTTAGCCATGTTATATCACCCCTATTCTATATAAATAATATCAATAAAAATTAAAAAAAGCAAGAATTATTGCTTATTATATTACAATTTTGAAACAGTTTAAGATTATAACTATTTTAAGTCAGTAATCTCTTCTTTAGAAAGTCCAGTACTTTTCATGATAATGTCTAATGAAACATTATTTTTAACTAAGTTTTTTGCTATTTCAATTTTTTCTTGCTCAATACCTTGCTCAATACCTTGTTCTATTCCTTCTTCTTTCGCTTCATATAACTCACTTAATCTTAACTTTTCTAGGTGTAGTTCTTTATCGTATAGTCCTAT
>JBJEYJ010000020.1:0-3970 GCA_051886655.1 Bacilli bacterium
ATGTTTTAACTTTATATTGTAAATTATTAGATAGAGATGAAGTAGCAAATAAACTCGGAATATCTGCAAGAACACTACAATCTCATATTTCATCTATTTATGCAAAAACAGGTTATGATAATTTGGCTAAACTTTCTGTTTATTGCGTATCTAATGGATTTATTGTACCTAATTTGGAAACTCCTGAACAATAAAAAATAAACCTTCACTCATTATCTAAATGGCTATGAAGGTTTATTTTTTGTATTTTATTTTTTTATATTAAATCAATATACTGAAATGTCTTTTACTTCTTCTTCAACTCCTGTCAAATCCAATTTTCCATCCATCCCGCTAAATACTATTGGAAATGTTTCGTGAAATCCATTATATTCAAATTCTATACACAGCTCTGGTGTAGTTGTTTCTGCTAAATAATCATCTAGGACAATAAATGGTTTAGTATACTCTTTAATTAAAGTATTATCTAATTCTAATTCTCCTTGTTCATTTATAAAGCAATTATATAAAGTTATCTTTACTTCTTCTGATTTTGGAATTATTACAAAACAATTTCCTGTTCCATTATTTCTAGATTCTTCTGTTCTATAGTCAAACATTTCTAAACTATTAAATAAGTAACTGTAATAAAAATCATCGTTATTATCTAATGGTTCTAAACTACTATATACATGATCATTGTAAAAATTATTGCGTACAAATTCATCTATATTACTATCTAATACATACCCTATTGCTAAACATTGGTTATCCGCGAATCTTATTTTTGTTTCTAAATATTCTCCATTTATAAAATCAATAGCTACTCTATCCTCACGAATTGCAATTAAAGTATCTGGATTAAATTCATATACTTCAGCTACATCATCTCCTGTGCTGATTTCTGCAATAAAGTTATTTGTTTCGTTATAATAACATTTTACATTTGGTACATATTCAAAACGCGATATATAGAAATTTCTAATCATTTCTTCCCATTCAATAGCCTTATATCCACCAAATTCTATGTTATCCCCATCTGTGTTAATCATTCCATTTTTATCTGGTACGAACATAAAATATTTTATATAAATTGTTATACCTACTATACATATAACTGTTCCAATTAAAATACCAATTATAATTTTTTTCATTTTAACCCTTATTTTCTTTATTTTTTATCAATTTTTATAGAATCAAAAATTGATGTTACTTCTTCTTCTTCCAATAATTTATCTATATTATCTATTGATTCATCCAACACATATATTGTTGCAGAGAACTGTGTATTTAAGCCATCTGTTCTCATTCCATCTGTATTATAACATCTAGTCATTCCAATATATTTTGAATTTTTACTAACATATTTTACAACAACGTCTTCTCCATTTATTTGCTTTACAGTACCAGTCATACCATTTATTTTTTCTGTTGTAGCTTTTTTAAAATCTTCAAAATTTGCGTCAGTTGTTCCGTATTTTTCTTTCCATGCAGTACTTGTGTTATATACATAGGATGTATTGTTAAATTCTATGATAAATCTTTCGCTTACTAATGTAAAATCAGTATCCCAATTATATGGAGCTTTTTCTGATTTTCCTTTTATTAGTTCATAACCTTTATCTTTAGGTACATCAATTGATACTTTATAAAATTTAAGTTCATTCCAAGTTAATGTTTCAGTTTCTATTTTTGAATTGCTTCCTCCTTTGGTCATAAGTACAATTCCTACTATAACAGCTATAACAGCAACAACTGCTACTATTCCAATTATTACTTTCTTATTCATTTTAATCACATTCCCTTCTTATATTTTTTATATTACTTATCAGCATTATTCTCCTAAAATTCTTTTTTCAACATCATTTGCTATTTGTGAATATTTAGGTCTATTGTCAAAAGCTAAATTCATAGTTGCTTCTTTAAGGTCTTGTTTTTTCTCTTGTGCTTTTTCAATATCCTCATCATTTTTTGTTATTTTAGATTTTAATATACTTCCAGCTGCACCAATAGCATTTTTTGCGTATTCTCTTTGTCTTTTTTGTGATTCTGTTCCAACAAATGATGCTTTTACACTTCCAAGCACACTTCTATCTTCGTACCTATTAAATAATTTATCAAATTTGTCTATAATTTCCCTTGTAGAACCTAAATCGTTCACATCTTTTCCTGTTGTAATTTTTAATTTATTTACATAAGGATGAACATCTGGTGCTTTTGCATATTGTCTATTATTGCTACCAAATACATCTTGCACTGAAGATTTTAAATTGATAATAACTCCAACTTCAGAATATTTTTTTCCGTTTTGTGAATCGTTATTTGCAACATTATATGTATTATAATTTTCAATTTGGTCATATCTAAACAATTCTTTGTAATTTTTTTTATCGCCTTTTGGATCTACAACTTCAAACATAGCAATATCATCTGCAAAAATAATTCCTCTAAAACTGTGAATATGTCTTTCTTTTTTCTTTTTGTCTAAAATTTCATAAGCTTCTTTATATATTTTGTTTTGTCTTTCCATATATTCTATATGTTCTTTTATTCCATTTGGTGTAAATTGAGATACATCAATTAGAAAACTGCACTTTTTTTCACATTCTTTACATATGTATCCGCTTTTGTTTACTAATGTTTTTCTACTTAGGAAACCAGCTTTTTCTCCACATAAATTGCATTCTTCCTTTGAAAATAATCCCATTTTATTTTCCTCCCTTCTTTTAATTTTATATTATACTTTATTACTTTATCATATATATCTACTTTTGACATCGTAGCTGAAATGCAAATTTTGAAATTTTTTTGCTTAGAAAATGCAAATTCTCTTTTGCTATGCAATACCCATTAAGTTATTTAAAAACAAAAAAATAACTGCTAATTGTAGCAATTATTTTTTATTTTTTTTGCGAAATAAATTTCCTAAAAAATTACCTGCATCTTTTATTATTTCAATATTATTTCTCGTTCTTGTATAATCATCATAAGTCCCATTTTCTATCATTCTTTTTCGATTTTTTTCAATCATTTCATCTCTTTTGTCATTTATAATTCTGTTAGAAGCTTCTTTCAAAGCATCTTTAGCAAGTTCATCTCTGTTTTCATACAAAATATCTTTAGTGATTTTCATTGATTGTATCTTTTCTTCTTTTGTCATTTTTTTTGCTTTTGGTGTGCATTTTGATACTAGCGTATTAAATCGGTTTAACAATTCTGATGTAGAAAATTGCTGTTCAAATTCTGAAGCACTACTACATTGCTCACCTAACGCCTGTGTATCCTTAATAAACATATCCATTTCTGATTTTAAATCATCTGGAACAGAAAAATACTCTTCAAAAAAGTTAATTTTTGCATCCACACAAGTTTTTACTTCATCTACCATAAGCATAACTCCTTTCATTATTACATTGTACTATTATATTCTTTTTTTGCATCGTCCTTTAGGTGCAAATCTTCAACTTTTTTTGCCTCAAAAGTGCAAATCAAATATTTTTTATTGATACATTAACCGAAAATTGTGGAACTGTTGAAACATAAAAGTACCCTTTTATTTCTTCTACTTTTCTTCTCATACCTTTTATTCCTTCATTTTCTGTGATAAATTCATTTGGCTTTTTACCATCATTTGTAATTACCATATATGTTTCTTCTAATGTTTCTTTAATTTCAACAAATATTTTTGAACTTCCTGCGTGTTTTATAGCATTTGTTGTTGCCTCTCTTATAATCTCAAAAAACACTTTTGATTGCTTCTCATTTTCTGGTAATTTTCCTTTTATAATAATATTAGTTCCATTATTTCGGTGTATTTTTATTAAATTTTGTAAATTTGTATTTGAGTCTTCTGTATCTTCTATATCAATAAACATCTTTTTTATCATAAATTTTATTTCATCAAAATTTTCTTGGTTTATTTCTTCTTTATTTAGGTATTGTTGTAATACTGAAAGATTTTGCCCTAGTAAATCGTGATATTTATTTTTTA
>JBJEYJ010000021.1:0-3895 GCA_051886655.1 Bacilli bacterium
CGCAAAATATATCAGAAGAAAGTTTACAGGGTGGCCTTAGTGAAAATCAATTAACACTAATTGAAACTGACGAAAAAAATATTACTTTAGATAACTCTGGTCAATCAGGAAGTGATATTAATAATCATGCTAATAAATATAAATTAAGTGGAGAAGGACTTTTCTTTTCTAATAATGGTGGACAAACATGGAATGTAGGTGTAACACCAAAGGGGATAAACGCCGATTATATTAAGGTTGGCTCTTTAGATGCAAGTAAAATTTCCATCGTGGATGGAGAATATTTGTATTTTTTATGGGATAAAGGAGGTATCACAGCCTATAGAACTCCACAAGCTACTGTAGGAGAGCAATATTTCCAAGATTTTGCAAGATTTAATAAATATGGTTTATCATTAGTTGAAGACGGAAAAATTAAATTACGAGCTGGTTATCAATATAAAGGACCTGGAGCTATTTCAGAAGAAGAAGAAATTGGAACAGAGACTCCATTGGGTTTTTATCTTTATAATTCTGAAGGAAGAGAGATATTTTCCACTCAGGCAGGTAAAGATGCTGAAGAAACCGCAAGAATTCAGTTATCTGGAGAAATTTTTGTTACAGATAGTAGTACATCAGAAACTGTTACTCATGATAATTTAATTGAATTTACAGGCCAATATAATTTTAAAAAAGAAAATGCCTATAAAATTGAAGGAGACACGTCTGTACCAACAGTGCCAGAGAATTTTAGTAGTTTTTCTGAGGTTTATAATTTTATATCACAATATATGGTTGAAAATGGAAAATGGGATACAGATTTAGCCATAATTTTCCCGAGTGGAATAAAAGTTAATAATGTAACATATACTTTAAGTGAAAGTAATAAAAATAAAACTAATGAAACATCATTTTTATTAGATTCTAATGGAAACTTATATAAAGGAATATATGAACATTATTCTGTATATATCAATTTTATAAAAACAGGAGAGCAGAATATTACTGAAGGTGGATGGGCTGTATATAGAAGAGGTAAAAGAACTTCTACAGAATCAACATGGTATAAAATTTCAGATAATAGTCAATCTATATATATACAAACAAGTTATAAAAAAGAACAAAAAGATAAATTTGAGAATACTATTGTTAATTCTTCAAAAATTACATATTATATTGAGAAAAATGGTACTTTTACCAAAAAAGCAAATCAAACAATCTATTTCCCAAAAAATTCTTCGGTTTTATATGGATATGATTCGTATAAAATAATGCGTTTTCCAGGTTCTGATTCAACTGGAGATGGCGAAATAGGACTATATATTAATAATAAAGAAACAGCAGATGGAGAGATAGAAAAAATAATTACTACAGAAGATGGAAACATTAATTTAGTGGAACGATTATTCTGTTGTGCAAAAAAAGTTAATCAAAAAGAAGATGAAGATGATAATTCTGAAAATAAAATTTTATATACTTCTAATATTTTTACTGTATTAAAAAATGGAGAGTTATATTTTGGCGGTGAAATTCAGTCAGAAGATGAGGATGGTAAAATAGGTTATGCTGATGTATCTAAGCTTCCTTCAAAGATAACAATTACTGATGCATATATGAAAATCTCCTCTGAAAATCTTTACATTGATTTTGATAGAATTCGTTCTATGTCTGACCCAGAAATGGATTTATTAGAATATGTAGAAGGTAGAATTCAGGCTGCTGGTTCTATGATAGCATCACATAAGCATGAAATTAAAACCACTAAAAAGCTTTTAGAAAAAAATACTTCTGGAGCGACCGAAACAAAAGAATATTATTATTATGGAGGGTTAAATGGACCAGCCAATAGCGATACTATTCAGGTAACTTGGGGCTCATTAATAAAATTATTTAATAGTGGTACTGTTAATGTTGGCGGACAATCAGGGACATTCTCCTTTAAATATCGTTCTAAAATTGAACAAATTTCACAAGAAGATACTGACAACAAAGAAGATACAACTGATAGCAACTCTAATTCAGAGGGAGTTATTATTGAAAATTATTACGATACTTTCACTGAACTTGCTGGAAGTGGTGGCGCTGTAGGAGGATATATGATGCAAGACCCTGTAGATGTATCTCCAAATGAGGTGAATGAATAATGATAAGATATTTTTCACATCCTTTTGGCCCCAATTGGATAAAATCTGTAGCAACTACATATGTTAATCATGGAATAGCAAGCTTAGATATTAGTTGTTCTGTTGCTGAAGAAAGTTGTTTAGGGTGGCCAGTTTATTCTCTTACTAATGGAGTTGTTCATTTATCTGGAACGAGTGAAACCGCAGGAAATTTTGTGATTGTAAGAACTCGAGATATGGGATGGACAGACTGGACAGATAAAGATTTATATATTTATTATATGCATTTTCAAGAGCCTCCTATGGTAAAAACAGGAGACTCTATAGTATCTGGACAACAGATAGGAAAAGCTGGAAATACTGGGAAATCATATGGCGCACATCTACATATAGACATTAGACAGAATGGCGAGTGGGGGAAAGATAATAGTACAATTCCTTTGATTGAGAAAAAAATGTGTAGTAAATATGATGATTATATAAATAATTCAAGAGTACTTAATTGGTCTCAAACTGATAATTTGACTAATAAAAATAATTGCTATAACTATTTTATATTTGCTAACGATCCTGTTTGGTTTGGGGGTAATGGAGCTATTAGTGTTATGCCAAATACAAAGCTTAATGAATATTATTCCCAAATAATACCAGATGATTTTTTCGTCGGTGGAGGATATGGTTTTGAAGAACAAAAAAAACGATTAGCCAGATTATGTCAGCGAGAAGTTGGCCAAAGTCAAGATGGCGCAGAAGAGTCATTATCCGCAATGGTATTATATGCCAAATTAATTAGAATGAGAGCGTTTTACGGAAGTGGCAATATTAGTAGCGGTGGGAATCTTATGGAAGTATTCTCCGGAAATGGATTTTCGGGATGGAGTGCAGAGCAAATGCCTGTAGCTTCTGATTTACCATCTGGAGTACCTATAGAGGATTTTATAGAATTATGTTATCAAAACTTTACTAGGCCAGACTGTATAGGTTTATTGCCTTATCATGCTGCTATAGCAAGTTATGGGCCATATTTTAATTTTGGCTATTCTCCTGTTGGTTATGCCAACACAATCACCAATGAAAAAACTATTGCTGATGGAATAGTTAATTCAACTTTACCTTCTCATTTAATTACAGGAGGCGACAAGCCATATTATGGAAATAGCCAACATAACAACAGTTATTATTTTATAGGTATGGTTGGTAATACGGGATATTTTGGAAATAATAATTGCTATTCTGAAAAATTCAGTAGCCAGCCTATAGTAACAAGATAAAATTAATGGAGGAAAAATTATGCTAATAAAACGTAATCAATTAACCCATATTCTTAATATAATAGAAAATAACAAAGATAAGCAATTTAATATAAATACTCAATATAAAATGTTATTAATAAAGAAAAAAATTAAAGAGGATTTTGATTTAATCGAAGAGCAATATCAACTTCTATTGAATCTATATGGAGAAAAATCTGAAGATGGTAATTTTATTAAAACAAAAGATGGCGGAATAAAAATTAAAGAAAGTTATCAAAATGAATGTTGTGAAAAAATTAAAGAGTTTAATCAATTAGAAGTATCAATCCCAGATATTTATTTTACTATTGAGGAATTAGAGTCTTTAAATTTAACTTTTTTTGAATTAGAAGTATTAGAACCATTCATTAAAATATAATAAGAAGGACACCAATTATGGTGTCCTTTATTTTTATATATTTTATACAAATTATATAAAAATTTTATATAATTTATACAAAATCTCTTCTCTATTTTTGTATAAAAAGTAGAATTTTTTCT
>JBJEYJ010000022.1:0-3836 GCA_051886655.1 Bacilli bacterium
TTTCTTACTCCTTTTTGCAGATTTCCGAATTATTTTACACAATTTTAAATAAAATAATCTCTTCTCTACTTATTATTTTATAAATAAATTATACAATTCTTATCATATTTTGACAATACTTTTTTATAGAAAATTAGCACTTTTTAAAAGAAAAACATCATTAAAACCAACTCAAAAACAAACATCAATTATTTATAAAATTAGTTATCCAAAAAGATAAATAAAGAATTATCACCAAAAAAGACAAAATAATATAAGATAAACTATTCTTAACATTTTTTCTATTATTAGAAAAAAGACAAACAAGTGTAAAAACAAAACCTAAAATAACTATTAAAAGAGTATCCTTATCTGAAAAATTATAAATTGAATAACCAGTAACTAATAAATCTCCAACTGCTAAAACAAGTAAATTAAACAAATTACTACCTAATATATTCGAAAGAGCTAAATCATAACTCTTAATAGTAATCAAAGTATAAAAAGTTATAACTTCAGGAAGAGAAGTAGTAATTCCTAAAAATATTGCCCCTAAAAAACTACTAGAAAAGGATGGATAAATAACAGATAAATTATTAACAATTACTGTTAATATCACACTAGACATAACCATAAATATTGAAGTAATAACAAGTTTCAAAACCAAATGATTATCATTACTATCATTAATAGTAACATCATTATCCTCAAACTTAGGAATACTTTTTATATAAATAATATAAGTTACAATAATAACAATACTAGGAATACCTATTGAAAACAAACTAAAACTAATAATTTTACTAATAAATAAATACAAAACAATATAATTAACAAGAAGAATAAACAAAACCAAATTATGACTTTTTGAAGTCCAAGCAAAAATCATCTTTCTTATAAAAACAACATCAAAAAAACAAATCATAAAAATATTAAATAAATTACTACCCAAAACATCCCCAATAGCAAGAGTAGGATTACCAACCATAATAGCACTAAAACAAGTAACAAACTCTGGAAGCGAAGTAACTCCAGCAAGAACTATTCCTCCAATTAAAGCTCCACTTACCAAAGAAGTTTTACTAAGCTTATCAGCATAACAAGATAGTCTAATACTTAAAAAAACTGTTAAAAACGCAAAAACTAAAAATAATATTTCATTCAAGATAATCACCTATAAAAGTATACTTATCTAAAAACAAAATATTATCTTTTAAATAAAGTCAAAAAAATACAATTTTTTTAATTATCAATTTCTTCTTCAATCCTAATAAGTTCATTATATTTACAAATTCTATCCATTCTAGATAAAGAACCTGTTTTTATTTGTCCAATATCAAGCCCAACAGCAAGATGTGCAATAAAAGTATCATCAGTTTCTCCACTTCTATGAGAAATAATTGTTTTATAACCATGCTTCTTAGCAAAATTAATAGTATCAATCATCTCACTAACAGTGCCAATTTGATTAGCTTTCAAAAGTATTGCATTGCCTGCTCCCATAGAAACTGCACGTTTCAAATATTTAATATTTGTAACAAATAAATCATCTCCAACAAGTTGTACTCTATCACCAATTAAAGAAGTAAGTTCTTTAAACCCTTCAAAATCTTCTTCCCAAACAGGATCCTCAATTGAAACAATTGGATATTTCGAAGTCAAAGAAACATAATAATCATTAAGTTCCAAAGAAGTATACTTCTTTCCATCAATAGTATAAAAACCATCTTTATAAAGTTCTGAAGCTGCAACATCAAGAGCAAGGCTTACATCTTTACCAGGAACATAACCAGCCTCCTTGATTGCTAAACAAATAAGATCTAAAGCTTCAAAATTATCTTTCAAGTCTGGAGCAAAACCACCTTCATCCCCAACACCAGTATGATAACCTTTTTCCTTTAAAATTTTCTTAAGTGTATGAAAAACTTCACTACCTATTCTAATCCTATCTTTAACCTTATCAGCATAAGGAATAATCATAAACTCTTGAAAATCTAAATTATTATCAGCATGCACACCACCATTTAAAATATTCATCATACAAAGTGGTAATTTCTTTCCTTTACCAACAAACTTATAAAGAGGAATTCCTAAACTATTACTACTAGCCTTCAAACACGCAAGAGAAACCCCTAAAATAGCATTAGCCCCAAGCTTACTCTTATTAGGAGTACCATCAAGATCAATCATTAAATCATCAATATTTCTAAGATCATTTACACTTTTCCCAACAAGTTCTTTTTTTATAATTGTATTAACATTTTTAACAGCTTTTAAAACGCCTTTTCCCAAATAACGTTTTTCACCATCACGAAGTTCCAATGCTTCATTTGATCCAGTTGAAGCCCCACTAGGAACAGAAGCACGTCCAACACATCCATCATCTAAAACAACCTCCACCTCCACAGTAGGATTACCTCTAGAATCCAAAATTTCTCTAGCTTTTATATCTTTAATCATAATTACAATCACCTCTAAAAATAATTATATAATAATTTTATTAGTATTTAAACTTTTTATTGATTTTTTAACAAAAAAAAGATATTATATAAATATAGTAAAGTCTAAAAGGAGGGATAAAAGTGAAAATAGTAAAATTAAGTCCAGAACAATTTGACAATTTCTCCTCTTCACACCCTCTACACACGTACTATCAAACTTCAAATTATGGAAATTTAATGAAAGCAGATGGATTTGATCCTCACTACTATGGTTTTATAAATGATCAAAATATACTAATCGGAGCTAGTCTAATCTTAATCCAAAAACTATTTCTAGGATACAAATACGCATATGCCCCAAGAGGATTCTTAATTGACTATGATAATAAAGATTTAATAATTGATGTTACTAACAAAATGAAAAAATTTTTAGCAAAAAATAGTATAATTTTTTTAAAAATAGATCCTCCAGTTGTAAACAATAAAAGAGATAAACATGGAAACATTCTAAAAAGTCCTTACACAAATGATTTAGTTCCATTTCTAACAAAAATAGGATACGAGTATTTTGGCGACAACAAATTCTTTGGAACCTTAAAACCAAGATGGAATGCCATCTTAAAAGTAACTGGTTCTAGTGAAACTCTTTTTGACCATTTCGAACCAAGCGTTAAAAACAAAATAAGAAAAGCTCAATCAAGAGGAGTAGAAATTCTCCAAGGAAACCATGGAGATATAGAAACATTTTACAAATTTGTAGCAAAAAAGCACTATAGAAAACTAAGTTATTATAAAAATTTTGCAAATAACTTTGGAGACAACTTCGAATTATATTTTGCAAAATTAAATACTGAAAAATATATCAATAACATAAAACAAATTTATGAACAAGAACTTCAAAAAAACGAACAAATTAATCAAGAAATACAAGAAGCTGGATTAAAGAATAGAATAAGTAATAAATTAACAAATTCAAAAATAACATCAGACAAAGTTTTAGCAGTATACAAAAAAGAATTAGAAACAGCATCTTCACTTCTTGTAAAAAATCCTGAAGGAATAATCATTAGTGCATGCGCAGTAATAATTGAAAAACATGGTGTAGTATTAATCATAGAAGGACAAAACCAAAATTATAAATTGTATTACCCAACTTTCTTAACAAAATGGGCAATAATTGAAAAATACTCAAAACTTGGAGCAGTATACTTTGATTTAAATGCTATAACAGGATACTTTGACAATAGCAACAAATTTAATGGATTAAACGAAATGAAATTAGGTTTTGGCGCAGAAGTAACAGAATATGTCGGAGAGTTTGACCTAGTAATAAACAAAACAATTTATAATATCCATAAAAAAGCTAAACTAGGTAAAAAAGCTTTAAAAAAATCTCATAATGAAACAAAATAAAAA
>JBJEYJ010000023.1:0-3831 GCA_051886655.1 Bacilli bacterium
ATATATTGACTAAAACAAAAACTTATGATAAATTATTAACAAGTTGAATATTGATTGATACCAAGTAGTATTATAAAATTATCCAAGAGAGTTAGTGGTCGCTGAAAACTAACAAAAAATAATACGAATTACATATCATGAATTCAAATCGCAAAAGCAGCGTTATAGCATAAAGTGTATGAAAGAGTTCATAAATTAAGGTGGTACCACGGGTAAATCTCGTCCTTTAATTTATGAACTTTTTTATAAATATAATATTAAGGAGGAATAATATGAACGCTTACGAAGATTTAAAATGGAGAGGGCTAATCCAAGATATATCAAGTCCAGATTTAGAAGAAAAACTAAATAATGAAAAATTAACATTCTATATAGGAACAGATCCAACTGCAGATTCAATGCACATTGGACATTTCTCATCATTCCTAATAGCATCACGCCTAAAAAAATATGGTCATAATCCAATTCTTCTAATTGGGGGTGCAACAGGATTAATCGGAGATCCAAAACCAACCGCAGAAAGGGCAATGATAACCAAAGAAGAAGTAGAAAAAAACGTTGAAGGCCTAACAAAACAAGCTAAAGAAATATTTGGATGTGAAGTTGTTAACAATTATGATTGGTGCAAGGGCATTAACTTTATAGACTTTTTAAGAGATTATGGCAAATTCTTTAACATCAATTATATGCTTAGCAAAGACATCATAAAAAGAAGATTAGACACAGGTATAACTTACACTGAATTCTCATACATGATAATGCAATCTCTAGATTTCTTACATCTTTATGAAAATAAAAACGTAACCCTTCAAGTCGCTGGATCAGACCAATGGGGTAACATAACCGCAGGAATCGAACTTATAAGAAAAAAAACAGGAAAAGAAGTATATGGAATGACTATGCCTTTAGTAACAGATTCACAAGGAAAAAAATTTGGTAAAACCGAAGGAAATGCCATTTGGCTTGATAAAAACAAAACATCATCATATGAACTATATCAATTTCTAATCAACAGTGATGACGAAGCAGTAATAGATTATCTAAAAAAATTAACATTCCTAAGTAAAGAGGAAATAGAAGAAATAGAAAAAGAACATAAAAAATCCCCAGAAAAGCGTCTAGCACAAGAAACTTTAGCTAAAGAGATAATTACCTTCCTACATGGAGAAAACGCCTATAACGACGCAAAAACTATCTCTAAAGCATTATTTTCAGGTAATATCAAAGACTTAACAGATTCACAAATAGAAGATGCCTTCAAAGAAGTAGAAAAATACCAACTAGAAGAAAATAAAAAAATAATAGATATTTTAACAGAAAATAAAATAGCATCATCACGAAGAGAAGCTAGAGAATTTCTAAATAACAATGCAATTACCCTAAATGGTGAAATAATAAACGATGAAAATTATACAATAAATAACAACAGAAAATACAACATAATAAGAAGAGGTAAGAAAAAATATTATATTTTTGAAAAATAATTCTTACAAAAATAAAAAAAATATGTTATACTAAACAAGTATTAATAGTTAAACGACACATGTAGAGTTAATAACTCGTAAATCTGATCACGGTACACAAACTATAAAAGCACGAGTCAGATACATGTGTCTTTTTATGTGAAAAAAGGAGTAGATAAAATGCCAAAAAATAAAACAGAAAGAAAAGTATACGCCCTAATAACAGTATTAATAACAGTGCCATGCTTTGTTATATATTGTATGAGTATAGAAAATGGAGGGTTATTAAGCATTGATCCAAAAAAGTTTATAATATTTACATTAATTGAAATAATAATAGCATTTAATATAGCATACTTTATTGGAAGTCCATTAGCAATGAAATTAGCATTCAAAATAATTGATCCTAAAAAAGCAAATAAAAGAATAATTCAAACAACAATTGTAATATCAACAGTATGTATAATGTGTCCTCTAATGAGTTTCATTGCAACAATTTTATATCAAGGAATATTTCCAGGTTTAGTCTATCAAAATTCATCATTCCAAATTAGTAAATTCTTTATAAACTTTATCCCTGTTCTACTGAAAACAATAATTCAAAACTTTCCATTTGCTTTAGTAACTCAACTTTTTCTTATCCAACCATTTACAAGAAAAATATTTAGTTTAGCATACAATAAATAAAAAAACCGCTTGGTTTTTTTATTTTTGATCATATCCTTTTCTTTTATAATCCTCATACAATTCCTTAAACATATTAAAATGTACTATTTCACGTTGTCTAAGCCATAACAAAGGTCCAATTACATCAGGATCATCAGTTAAATCAATTAAATTTTCATATATAGCTCTAGCTTTTTCTTCTGCAGCCATATCTTCAGATATATCTGCAACAGGATCTCCAACTGAAGATATATAAGCAGTTGTAAATGGAATTCCATTAGAATCAGTAGGGAATAAATCCATACCATGTTCAGCATAATTAGAATCAAATCCTGCACGCTTCATTTCTTCCATAGAAGCCCCATTTGTAAGTTGATAAACAATAGCACATATCATCTCAACATGTCCAAGTTCCTCAGTCCCAATATCAGTAAGTAAAGCTCTTCCTTTAGCATCAGGCATAGTATATCTTTGATTTAAATATCTAAGAGCTGCTCCAAGTTCTCCTTGAGGACCACCATATTGCGTAACTATTAGCTTAGCAAGTCTTGGATCCCTTTTTTTTATATTAATAGGATATTGTAAATTTTTTTCATATTTCCACATTATCTATTTCCCTCCCATGGCCATCTTTTAGAATCCCAAGCCCAAGGAGTAACATCTAACATATTACTACCTAATCCTAAAGCACCATATTTGCTTTCATATTCTGCAAGAGATTGTTTATAAAGTTTAACATATTCACTCCTCAAATTAATAGCATTTGCATCATTTGGATTAACATCTAAGTAAAGTCCCAAATCATGAGCAGCAAATCCATACATTTGAACCATCAAAAGTGCATATTCTCTCTCATTAGTAGGATTAATTTCCTGAATTTGGTAATTCCTGTAAGGTTCATAAAAATTACTAAACATATTTCCCTTCATAAATCCAGTATATGGATCAGTATCATAACCCAAACTATTCATTTTAACATTTTGATTACTTCCCATTTTAGGCATCTTATTAGAAGCATTCATTGCATTTTGATTTAGGTTATTTAAATAATTATAATAATCAATATAGTTATTCATCTCTTTTTTCCTCCTGATTTATAGTATGAATGTACCATTTTCATTGTCTGGGGCTTTGTCCATATAACAAACAAAAATGAAAATTTTATTGTTAAGAAACTTTTTTTATGATATAGTTTAGATAGAATAGAAGGTGTACATATGGATAGCAGTGATAAAATAGAAAAGCTTATAAATAAAATAGAACCATTCATGACAATTGTTATAATTGCTTCCTTTGTTGGAGTAGTCGGAGGAGTTTTTGGAGCTTTATTTATAAAAACACTTGACATATTCATAGACTTTAGAAATGTTTTTTCTTACATAATTCTCTTAATGCCAATCATAGGGGTAATAATTGTTTATATTACCAAAAAATATAAATGTGATAAAGAGCCAGGAGAACTTATAAATAAGGCAATCATAAAAGATGAAGAAATACCAAGCCATATAACTCCAACTCTTTTTGCTACTACCACTTTATCTCATCTAGCAGGAGCATCAGTAGGCAGAATGGAAGCCCCAATAAAAATGGGCGGAGGGATAGGTTCATACATAGCAAACTTTTTTAACTTAAAAAAAGAAAATAAAGGCACTATTATTGCCAGTGGAGTATCAGCACTTTTTGGTTCAGTTTTTGGAGCACC
>JBJEYJ010000024.1:0-3820 GCA_051886655.1 Bacilli bacterium
CTTATACATAAAATATTATTTTGAATACTATACACTAGATAGGAGGATTTATAATGTTTGAAAATATGAATCAAAATCCATTTATGATGCCAGAACAAGAAGGATTTATAGATATCGATAATAACCAAGGAAATATTGATATTGATTTAAATCAAAGTCAAAATGTATCAAATGGACCAATGATAGCAGGAGCAGGAATGGCTTCAGCACCAATAATAGAACCAATGAGAGAAAGAGTGGTAAACAGAACAATTGAACATGTTGTACCTCATGTGTGCCCAGTGAGAACAAGAATTATTAATCATCATGTATTTAAACATACATATCAACCAAATTATAGTTGTTGTGAAGAAAATGTTTGCTCACATGTACAATGTGGATCTTGTTGTAACTATTAAGAGTTAAAATAATAAATCTTTTTAAGACTATTAGCTAAGGCAATAGTCTTTTTATGTTATAAAATATATAAATTAATGTTAGTTTTAGTAATATTTATTAAATTGCATATAATAATCAAAAAATAATCGACAAAATGTATAAACTTTGTATATACTATAAATGGATGGAGATGATGAAAGTGGAAGCAAGAATTCAAAAATGGGGGAATTCTTCTGGTATTAGAATTCCAAGTAGTATTTTAAAATCTTTAAATATAAAAACTAATGATATATTAAATATTGAACAGGAGGATGATAGAATAATTATTAGTATTCCTAAGAAGAAAAAGATATCATTAGAAGATAGGTTTAAAGAATATTATGGTAAAAATTTAGTAAAAGAGTTTTCGTGGGATGAAAATGTAGGGAGAGAAATATGGTAAAAAAATATATTCCTAAACAAGGTGATGTTGTTTTTTTAGATTTTAATCCTACAAAAGGTCACGAACAAGCAGGGGTTAGACCTGTGGTAGTTATCAGTAATAATGTTTTTAATCAAAATACAAAGATGGTTATTGTTTGCCCAATTACTTCTAATGAGAAGGAATTTCCAACACATTATAATTTAGAAGATACGAAAAAAATACATGGTTCAGTATTGTGTGAACATGTAAGAAGTATAGACTATGAAATTAGAAATTTAAAATTTGTTGAAAAATTAAGTCATAATGATTTTGTAAGTATAATTATGTTATTAAATGCTTGTATTGAAGAATAAATTTATAAAATGTAGAATTCCAAGTATGTGTATATGTCATGTAAGAATAATAATGATTAATTGTCATGTATTTAAGCATACATAGCAACTAAATTAATTATAATTGCTATTAAGAAAATGTTTGCTCACATGTACAATGTGGATTTTGTTGTAATTATTAAAGGTTTATTATGAAAAAAAGACTTTAAATAAGAATATTCATTTGGTCTTTTTTATTTTGCACTATATTTAAATAAAGCTTAAAGAAGTTTGTTTTTTGGTGAAAAGTAATTTATAAAGATAATAAAATATGTTATAATGTTATGTGTACTGAATATATAGTTTATTTATGGAAAGGAAGGATATTATGATACTTAGAGCTTTTTGTGAGACAAGTAATGTTCTTCAGATATTTTATTTTATAAATATGATGGTAAAAATACTTTGTTATGTAGTTCCTGCAATACTTATATTAATGCTTACTATTGATATATTTAAAATAGTAATGAGTGGGGAAGATAATGTTATAAAAAACAACATGAAGATGATAGTTAAAAGAATAATATTTGCCGTAGCAATATTTTTTGTGCCAATGATAGTAAATATATCATTTGGACTTCTTGGGGACATGAATGTAAGTGCTGCTGAGTGTTATAATAATGCTAATTTATCTACGATACAATCGTTAAAAGAAAAAGAAGCTAAAGAATATGAGGAATATAAAGCAAATAAAAAAGCAGAGACTGAGGAAAAAATAAAACAAGAACAGCAAGACATGATTAATGAAAATGCTTCTTCTGCTAGTTCAAGTTCAAGTTCTTTTTCTACTAAAAATGTATCAAACAAATATATAAAATCTAATTGTAAAATAGCACATGCTACTAGTGGTGGAATTGGTCAACCTGCAGGTCATCCTAGAGGAGATCAAAAGGGAAATGAAGTTTTTATTGCAAAGAATGGAAATAAGTGGGAATATGTTGCTAGATTTAAAGATCCTAAAAAAGCTAGTATTGCAGCTAATTGTATGGAAGCTGTTTGTGCTAATGACCATATTGGATATGGCAGAGGTGGAAAACATAAATTTATGGGAGAATATGTTTATGAATGGAAAGAATTGTGGGTAGCAGCTAAAAAAGTTAATTGGGATGTATCTAAAGTAACAACAGATTGCAGGACTTCTTGTTGTCCAGTTATTGCAGTTTGTTTAAAGGCTGCTGGAGTAACTAAAACTACTCCTGGTTTAGGGTGTACTGATGGTTATTCAATTATGAAAGCTGTTAAAAAAACTGGAGAGTTTACAATATTGAAAGATAAAAAGTATACGAAATCTTGTAATAATTTATATAGAGGAGATGTACTAATAAAAACTTCTCATGCTGCAATGGCTACTTAATTGAAAGGAATGAATAGGAATGGGTTTTATGAAATTAAAAAAGACATTATTTTTACTGATTACTCTTTTGTTTAATATTTTTCTTTGCAGTGAAGTGGATGCAAGTTCTATAGAATACAATTTGCAAATAGATGCTAATAGAAAGTTTGATGAAACTATTATTTATACGTTTGAGAAAGACTCTCAAAATTCTTATTTAAATTCTCTTCTTATGAATGATGTATACTTTGATGTTGATAAGACAATTAAATATAAAAAAAGTATTAAAAAAGACAATAAAAATTATATTGTTGTATTAAAAAAAAGTTATAATTATGAATTATTTGAAAATAGTAGAATTCTTAAGGAATGTTATGATGATTTTAGTTTTAATGTTGATGATTATGAAATTTCTTTTTACACACTTTCTTCTTTTTATTGTTTAGATCATGCTGATGATATTAAGGTTAATATTGCTACTGATGATGTTATAGTTAGTAATGCTGATTATAAAGAAAACAATAAATATGTGTGGGATGCTACTTCTAAAGATTTTGGTATTAATATGGAAATAGGACAGTTAAATCCTAATTTAAATATTGAACCTCCTATTAATAATGATCTTGAAGTTCAAAATAATATTCCTATAGATTTAAGTGTACATATTTATGATTATGATCCTATTATATTGATAGTTAGTTGTTCGGTATTTATTTCGATAATTGCTGGTGTAATAATTATGAGATTTAGAAAGAAAGATAAACCTAAAAAAAAGGAAACTGATTTTGATTTTTAACAAGATAATAAAAAAAAGGAGAAAAAGATGAAAAAAACAAAAATAATAGCAAGTATTGGCCCTGCTAGTAATGATATAAAAGTATTTGAAAATATGGTAAAAAATGGGGTAAATGTTGCACGTATTAATTTTTCGCATGCAACTATTGAAGAAAGAGAAAAGGCTGTAGATACTATAGTTAAAGTAAGGGATAAATTAAATGAAAATGTTGGTATTTTGTATGATACTAAAGGTCCAGAATTTAGAAACGGAATGTTGGAAAATGATAGTATTGTTTTGGAAGAAGGTAAAACAATAAAAATTGTTAAAGAAGATGTGTTAGGTAATAATGAGCGTTTTTCTGTAAATTATCCAAAATTTTTAGATGATTTAAAAGTAAAAGATGTAATTCTTTTGGAAAATGGTCTTATGAAAATGGAAGTTATAGAAAAGAACGAAGATTTTGTAAATTGTAAAATAATAAGTGGTGGTGTTTTAGGAAATAAGAAAAGTTTAAATGTTCCAAATGTTAAATTAAA
>JBJEYJ010000025.1:0-3817 GCA_051886655.1 Bacilli bacterium
AATGATTTTATTTTAAAAAGACTTACTACTTTAAAGAAAAGAATAACTAGGGATAGTATTTATAATCATTTAGAAAGTGAAATACCTGAAAATATAATAGAAGATATAAAAGATAGAGATGATCTTTATACTAAAATTAGTTCTGGTTTTACTATTCTTATGTTTGAAAAAGGTAGTCCTTTTGCTATTGAAACAAAAAAGGATTTATCTAGAGGAGTATCAGAACCTTTAACAGAACAAACTATAAGTGGCCCGAAAGATGCTTTTACTGAGAACTATCAAACTAATATTGGTCTTATTAGAAAAAGAATTAAAAATAATAATTTAACTATTAAAGATTGTACTATTGGAAAACAAACTAAAACTAAGGTTGCTATTATATATATGGATAATATAGTAGAAAAAAAACTAGTTGATGAAATCACAAAAAAACTTGAAAAAATTGATATAGATGGTATTTTGGATAGCACTTATATTAGAGAGTGTATTGAAGATAAACATAGTGTTTTTCCTACTATTGAAACTACTGAAAGACCTGATAGTGCTTCAATTGCCCTTTTAGATGGTAAGGTTTGTATTATGGTGGAAAACTCACCTTATCTTTTAGTTATTCCTACTTTTTTTAGTGATTTATTTCATGCTAGTGAAGACAATTATCAAAGTCATTATAATGTAACATTTACGAGAATGGTTAGATATATAGCATTTTTTATTGCGATACTACTTCCTGCTTTTTATATTGCTATTACAACTTTTAATCATGAAACTATTCCTGTTACCCTACTAACTAATTTCTCAGCTCAAAGAGATGGAGTACCTTTTCCCGCGATTGTTGAAGCTTTAGGGCTAACACTTGTTTTTGAAATATTAAGAGAAAGTGATATTAGAATGCCTCATTTATCTGGTTCTGCTATTTCAATACTTGGTGCTATTGTACTTGGCGATGCTGCTGTATCTGCGGGAATTGTATCTCCTATTATGGTTATTGTAATTTCACTTTCTGCTATTGCGTCACTTATGTTTTCTAATATTGGTATGGTAAATGCTATTAGGATATGGAGAATTATTTTTATGCTTTTTGCTACTACTACGGGAATGATTGGAATATTTCTCGCGGGAATTCTTCTTACATCAAGTCTAACTTCAAGAACTTCTTTAGGAAAACCTTATCTTTATCCTTTGATACCACTTAATAAAAAATTTCTTAAAAATGTATTATTTAAAGAAAAAATTGAAAAAGATGATAAAAGAATGCCTATTTTAACTAATAAGAATTATACAAGGAGTAGATTATGAAAAAAATAATTATTTTAACAATTATTACTCTTTTAATGAGTGGATGTAGTTATGTGGAACTAAATGATCTTGCAATAGTGTCTGCTATTGGGATTGATTATGAAGATGATGAGTTTAAACTTACTGCTCAAATAATGGATGTTAAAAGTAGTGATGGTGGAATGACTGAAGAAAATACTTTAATATATGAAGCAAGTGGTAAAACAATTGCTAAAGCAATAAGAAATTTTTCTGTTAGGTATCCGAAAAATGTTTATCTTGGACATTTAGAGTTTATTATTATTAATAGTGATACTACTATAAAAAAAATTGATGATATTTTTGATTACTTTATGAGATCTCCTGAAGTTAGATCCTTATCGTATGTAACACTTACTAAAGATGAAAAAGCAAAAGATATTTTAAATCCTAAAAACGAATCAAAAGGAAGTTTTCCTATCGAAGGATTGAAAACCGTTTTACTAGATGCTACTAAAAGAAATGGTACTATATATGACCTTACTCTAGAAGAACTATTAAGCCTTTATTTAAAAAATGGAATAGATCCTGTTGTTCCTTTAATAAAGAGTTCTGATCAAAAAGGTATGACTGCTAGTACTACAACAATAGAGGAACTTGCACCACTTAAGAATAAAAAAGTATTAAAATCTTTAGATACAAAACAATCTATTGCTTATAATACAATTAATAATAATTATTATGACATAGTTATTAATTGCAAGTTTAAAAATAAAGACTTTAGTGCTCTTTTATATAATCCTAAATCATCAATTGATTTAAAAATTAAAAACGGAAAACCAGAGGTAAATATAAATATAAAACTTGAATCAAAAATAATAGAAATCGATAATAAAATTAATTTGACAAATCCAAAAAATCAAAAAGAAATAAAAAAACAAGCAAATAAAGAAATAAGAAAATATATTAATAGTTTAATAGATTATTCTAAAGAGAATAATGTTGATGTTTTAGGACTTGGGAACATGATTTATAAAAATTATTTTAAAGATTATAACAAATATAAGAATAAAAATATTTATGAACTTGCTAATTTTAATATCAAAATAGATAATAAAATGTATAGGTATGGAAATATAAATAAAGGAGCTGTTTAATATGAATGGAAAAATTAGTAGTGGCGAAGTTCTTGCTATATGTACTGCGATTATCTTTGCTATGTTTCCTGGATTTGCTAATACTTTAATTTTAACCCAATCAAAAAATGCTTCACTAATATCGCTTTTAATTGCTTTTGTTATAGGTCTAATTCCAATTTTTATGATAATGTATATAAGTAAAAAGATTGACTCTAATTTCTTTGAATTTACAAAGAAAAATTTTAAAGCATTTGGCTATGTTTTGGATATAATACTACTCTTACTTGCAATATTTACGATGTTTATTAGTAGCTGGCTTACGATAGATTTTATAATTAGTCAATTTTTAACTAGAAGTTCTTATTATTTTGTTGCTATATTTATATCTATCATTCTTGCTATCACAGTAAATAAAGGTATAGAATCACTTTCTAGGACTATATTTATTTTATTTATTATTTCAATTCCAATAATTCTTTTACTATTACTTGCTCTTATTCCTTATGTAGAACTTGATAATTTAAAGCCTTATATAGATGTGCCTTTTAAAAAAATAATTCATAGTACTTGGGTTTTTCTAACTGTTGCTATTTCTCCGGTTGTATATATTTTAGGACTTAAGAATATAACAAAAGATAAAAGAAACTTTTCTAGAAAAATTTTAACAGGATATTTAGTTGCATCTTTTTTGATATTTATATTGTTATTTTTTATAATATCAGTTTATGGTATAGATTTAGGTAGTTTACTTACTTATCCTGTTTATGGACTATTTAAAAAAGTACAGATATTTGGATTTATTGAAAGAATAGAAAATTTTGCAGCAATATTTTTAATAACTGCATATTTTTCACAATTTGCTTATTTAGTATATGCCGTTAAAAATAATATATCTGATATGTTTAAAATAAAAAGTAAAAAGAAAAAAGGAATTATTACTTATATAATAGCAATATTTATTCCTTTGATTAGTATATATCTATTTAAAACATTTGAATTAACTTTATATATTAAATATGTTCCTTATATTTTAAGCTGTTTCTTTATAGTTTTGATAATAATCTTTGTGAGATCCTTATTTATAAAAACAAATAAAACTACTTAAGAGGAATATTTGAAAGTTCTTTTATAATTTCTTCAACAATATTAGAACATTCTAATTTTTTGTAAACATTATAAAGAGTCATAATTTCTTCTTTTTCTTCTATAGTGATATATTCCTTTTTTAATACTTTTTCATATTTTTCTAAAATATGCATTTTTAAATTTAGACATGCTCCTTCTTTTAGTATGTCTATTTTTTTTACATATTTAGATATTTTTCTATATATATGAGTTATTACTGTTACTATTAAGGAAAATAGTATTTCTATCCAGTAATTTAGTATAAAAGATAACATATTACCACCTGGTATATTTTATTA
>JBJEYJ010000026.1:0-16719 GCA_051886655.1 Bacilli bacterium
CTAATAAATATGCTATTAAAACAGGAAGTACTGATACTGATTCTTGGGTTATAGGTTATACTCCAGAGGTTGTTTTTGCTTCTTGGGCTGGGTATGATGATAGTTCTGATATTCCAACTGATGTTATTATTGGTAATAAAAAATCTTGGATTACTAGTATGGAAGAATTTTTTAAGAAAAATGATGCGACTTGGTATAAGGTACCAGAGGATGTAGTAGGGGTTTTAGTTAATCCTATTACTGGTAATGTTGTTACTAGTGAGGATGAAAATAAAAAGATTTTATATTATTTAGAGGGCACTGAACCTGTGAGAGGAAAGGAGGATAATGGTGATACGACGTAAGAAGGAAGAGCAAATAAATCGTGAATATTTGTATTACTTGATGAATGATGTTGGACTTTTAAATGATTATGAACTTTACGAGGCTGGTATAACTTTTGATGAATATGATAATCCTGATGATAAAGTTTTGGAAAAACTTGAGGATTATAAAGATAAACAAAGTTAAAATAGTTGTTTGTGTATAAAAAAAATTGGACTATTTATGAATCCAATTTTTTATTTTATTACTTTTACTTTAAGAATTATTTTTTATTTCTATATCTTTCTTTATCATCTAAAATCTTTTTTCTAAGTCTAATAGCCTCTGGAGTTACTTCAACAAGTTCATCATCTTCGATAAATTCTAAGGCTTCTTCTAATGTAAATATTTTTGGTTTTATTAGAGTAAGTGCTTCATCTGAGCCAGCTGCTCTTGTGTTAGTAAGTTGTTTGTTTTTACAAGGATTAACATTTAAGTCATTGTCACGGTTATGAATTCCAATTATCATTCCTTTATATACATCAACGCTTGGTCCTACGAGCATTGTACCTCTGTCACTTAGATTAAATAGGGAATAAGCCATAGTTTTTCCATCTTCCATTGAGACTAAAACACCATTTTTTCGTCTTTTTATGAAACCAACGTATGGTTTGAAACTATGGAAACTTCTTACCATAATACCTTCACCTTTAGTATTAGTAATAAAACTACTACGATATCCTATTAATCCACGAGTAGGGACTAAGAATGAAAGTTTGGTATAATTATCATCATTTGTAACAGAATTCATTATTCCTTTTCTTTCGTTTAAATCATTTATTATGGTACCAGCATATTCATTTGGACAATTTATTAATACTTCTTCGAAAGGTTCACATTTTATATTGTCTATTTCTTTAAATAATACTTCTGGTTTTGAAACACTAAGTTCATATCCTTCACGACGCATATTTTCAAGAAGAATAGATAAATGAAGTTCTCCACGACCTGATACTTTATATCCATCGCTGTCTTTTAATTCTTCAACTTTTAATCCTACATTTGTTTCAAGTTCTCTATCAAGTCTTTCTTTGATGTGACGATTTGTTAAGAATTTACCACTTTTACCAGCGAAAGGTGAGGAATTTACTAAGAAATTCATAGAAAGAGTAGGTTCTTCAATGATAATAGGATCAAGTGGTATTATATTATCTTTGTCACAAATTGTGTCTCCAACTTTAATGTCTGGAGAGGATGCTGTTATTACAATGTCACCATATCTTGCTTCTTTTACTTCTTTTCTTTTTATTCCTTCGTTTACAAAAATTTTGTTAATCCTAATATTTTCTGTTGTACCATCATTTTTACTAATGGCAACCATCATTCCTGTTTTTAAAATTCCTTTAGTGATTCTTCCAATTCCTAATCTTCCTAAATAATCATCATAAGAAAGTGATGATATTTGAAGTTGTAATGGATCTGTTTCGGTTCCTTCGAATGGTTTTGTATTTTTTATAACTGTATCAAGAAGAGGAAAAATATTACTGCTTTCATCTTCTAAATTTATTTTTGCTATTCCTTGTTTTGCAATTCCATATACAATAGGGAAATCTAGTTGTTTGTCACTGGCATTAAGTTCTACGAATAAATCAAAAGTCATATTTACCACATCGTCTATTCTAGCATCTTTTTTATCTATTTTATTAATAAAAAGAATAGGGTTTAAGTTGTTTTTTAGGGCTTGTTCTAATACAAATCTTGTTTGAGGCATTACTCCTTCTTTTGAATCAACCATTAGTATAACTGTATCTACTGTTTTTATGATTCTTTCTACTTCTGATGAAAAATCTGCATGTCCTGGTGTGTCTACTATATTTATTTTGTAATCTTTATATCTTATTGAACAATTTTTTGAATAGATTGTTATTCCACGTTCTTTTTCTAAATCATTGCTGTCCATTATTTGATGAGTTTCTAATTCTTTTTCTAATGCACCACACTGGGAAAGTAAAGCATCTACTAAAGTACTTTTTCCTACGTCAACGTGTGCTACTACTGCTATGTTTAATATTTTATCCATTTTTACATCTCCCTTGCATAGACCTTCACATTATAACAAATATTGGATTTTTATGCAACATAAAGTTTTTACTGTGTCATATTATAAAAAAATAAAAAAGATATAATTAACAAATAAATATATTAGTGTTTAAAATTTATACTTATTCGTTTAATTTATCTTTTTTGCTTTACTAATACCAAATGTTAGTGTATTTTCCATCTTTTTTGTATACTTTGTCCATTAGAGTAACTTGGACGAATTCTTCATCTAGTTCATCTAATTTATAAGTGTTTACAACAACTCCGCCATATGTCCAAAGTGATTCTGCTACATAGGCATTTTCATTATCTATACCTGCGATAATTGCTATATGTCCCCATACTCCAACTATGTCTCCTGCTTTTACTTTACCTGATTTCATTAGTTCATCTGTTAATTCTACTTTATCTCCAACATCATTTAATTCTGTATCATCTTCAAGATTGTCTCCAGCACCTTTATCTCCTACATCAAATCCTCCATTTAATATTGCCCATGAAACAAAGCCACTGCAATCAAGTCCGTTGTTATTATATGAATTGCTTTTATATTTTGGTGGATAATCTTCAAAGTTTTTTAGAGGACATCCCCAGATTGCTGGGCCTGCATATGAACTTTCAATGCTTTTCTTTTTGTAATCGTGAAGATAAAGGCCTTTATGATAATATCTTCCTTCGCCGTCTGCATAATGCATTCCACCAGTGATTCTTCCATTTTCAAAGAAATAGTCTATTTTGTATTTCAAATCAAGGGTTAAAAATCTAATTGCTTCGACTACTGCTGCTCTTGTGTTGTACCCTCCAACATTTTCAATTCTGTTTTCTAAAATTTCATCTAATTTTTTTGCTTCTTCTTCTGTATAAACATTACAAGGTAAATAGGGCTTTTCATTATTTATTTTTTTGGTCCTTTTGTTTATTAAATTAGTTACTTCGAATTCGATACTTTTTTGCTTTTTTCCGTTTAGGTAAATGCTTACTGAAGTTGTACCTGTTTTTTTACCTTTTACTATGTTTTTAGAAACAGAAATTATTTTTTCATTATTAGATTTATATTCTATTTCAGCAGTACTATTAATTGTATCTATAATAGGATTAAGTTTGTATATATCTCCTTTTGCCAAGTATACTTTTTTTGGAATTTCTATATTTAAAACTAAATTTTCTACTGATATTTTTCTTTTTATAGGTCCTCTAGTTAAATATATATTGTTAATATCTTTTTCTGTTAATTCTAAGGAGCATTTGTTGTTATTAATTTTTATTTTTGAGCCTTTTATTTTACAGTAAGTATAAGGGTATGTTTTTTTAAATTTTATTTCTAGTGTTATAATTTTTGTTTTATTGTCATAACTTTTTACATCTATACTATTTATTAATTCTTTGTTATAAATAGGATTTACGTAGATATAGCTTATAAATAACGCCACTGCGATTAATGAAAGCGCGATAGCTAGTTTAATTAACTTCTTTTTTTTCATGTTCACTTAAAATAATGATTATATTTTTTTTCATGACCTAGTGTTGTTTTTTCACCATGTCCTGGGTATAAAACTATATCGTCGTTATATGTTTTTATTTTTTGAAGTGATGTAATCATATCTTTATAGGAACCTCCAGGGAGATCAACTCTTCCTATGTTTTCGTAAAATATAAAATCTCCGACAAACATTAAATTATAATCTTTGAAGTAAAAAGTTATACTTGTGTCTGAATGACCTGGGGTGTATATTGTTTCAAACTCAAATGGTTCTATTTTTTTTGTTCCTTCGAAAAGGTTTTTATGATCAAAAACTGGTATTTTATATAGATTACTTAGACTATCAGCATACATTGCATGATCAAAATGATTGTGGGTAAGTAATATTCCTACTGGTTTTAGTTCTAATTGATCTATTTTTTTTATGATATTATTTTCTTCATCTCCTGGATCTATTATTAAACATTTATTATCTTGATACAGAATGTAGCAGTTTGTTTTTAGGGTACCTACTACTAGTTTTAACATTTCCATTATTTTAATCCCTCTTTATAAGCCTCAATTAACCATGTTGGATCTTTGCAACCCATGAATGGTATTACAGCGTTTTTGTGTTTATAAAGTTTGCTTATTTCTTCTTTTGAAATGTGTTCTGCGTTTGGAATTTCATTTATTATTAAGTCTGATGTTATTCCAGGAAAGTCTTCTGGGTTTTCTCTAGCAGGTTCTATATCAGTTACATATACTTTGTCTGCTTCTTTTAAAACCTCTGCAAATTCTTTATAGAAAGCTTCGGTTCTTGAAATAGTATATGGAATTAATACAGGAACAAGCTTTTTATTAGGGTATTTTTGTCTGGCTGTTTTTAATACTGTTGCAACTTCATTAGGATGATGTGCATAGTCATCTACTAGAACTACATCATTTATTTTTTCTTCACTAAATCTTCTTTTTGCTCCATGAAACTCATTTAAGTATTTTGTTATTTCTTCAATTGATATTCCCTCTAGATAAGCCATGTATATACAAGCAAGTGAATTTTCAATCATATGTTTTCCAAAAATATTTAGATTAAAACTTCCGAAGAATTCATTTTTTATATAAACATCAAAACTACTGCCACTGGCGTGAAGTTCTTTTATTACTGCTTTTACATCGTTGTTTTCATTAAAACCATAATATACTATTTTATCTGATTTTAATTTTCTAACGTTTTCATTATCTCCACAAGCAATAACTTTTTTTTCTGTTTGATTAACAAATGTTTGAAATGTTTCGATTATTTCATCTATGTTTTTATAACAATCAACATGATCATAAAAAATGTTTGTGATTATTGTATATTTCGGATAATAGTTTAATAAATGTCTATCAAATTCACAAGATTCTACTATGAAATTATTGGAATTTTTATCTATTACTCCTGTTCCATCGCCAATTAAGTAATTAGTTCCAATTGTATTTTTTAATATGTTAGAGAGCATTGCTGTTGTTGTTGTTTTTCCATGGGTACCGCTTATACAAATGGTGTCGTATTTTTTAGTTAATTCTCCGATCATTTGATAATATTCATACATTTTACATCCAAGTTCTTTTGCTTTTTTATATGAATAATGATCTTCGTGTATTGCAGAACTATAAACATAGATCATATCTTTTTCTAAAGCTTCTGCAGTTTTGTAAACTTTTATATTTCTTTTTTCTAGTTCTGCTAAAGTAAATGAATAAACTTTGGCATCATCACATCCGGTTACATAATTTCCAGAATCGTGGAGCATTGATGCAAGTGCTGACATTCCTGAACCTTCAATTCCTGCGAAAAAATATTTCATAAAAATTCCTCCATTCTTATTACTATAATTATATAGTTTTTTTATTTAAAATACAAGAATTTATAAGTATAAATGTGGGGTTGTTTTTAATAGTATTGGTTGCTTTATCTATATTTCAATATAAAACAAGTTAGCTTCTTATTTCTAACTTGTTTGTTTTTTTATAAATTAAATCTAAAATGACATATATCCCCATCTTGCATTAGATAGTCTTTTCCTTCTAATCTTAATTTTCCTTGTTCTTTTACTTTTTGTTCATCTCCAGCTTCTATAAGATCTTTATATGCTATTACTTCTGCTTTTATGAATCCTTTTTCAAAGTCAGTGTGAATGATTCCTGCACATTTTTTAGCATTAGTTCCATCTTTGTATGTCCATGCTTTTACTTCTTGTGGACCAGCGGTAAAATATGTTTTAAGTCCTAACAAACTGTAAGTTGTTTCTATTAGTTTATCTAGACCACTTTTTTCTATACCAAGTTCTTTTAACATTTCAATTTTATCTTCGTCTTCTAATTCTGCAAGTTCTGATTCTATTTTTGCTGATACTGTTATTACTTTTGAATTTTCTTTGTTTGCATAGTCTGTTAATTTATCAACATATTCGTTAGGACTATTTATTTCTTCTTCACTTATGTTTGCTAGGTATATGTGTGGTTTTAATGTTAATAAATTGAATGATTTTAATGAAAGTAATTCTTCTTCTTCATATTTTATTAATCTTAGGGGAATGTTTTTTTCTAAGGCGTCTTTTGATTTTTCTAGTGATGTAAGTTCTGTTAGAGTTTCTTTATCTTTTGTTGTTTGAGCTTTTTTCTTTATTTTATCTATTCTATTTGATACTATCTCTAGGTCTGCGAGTGCTAATTCTAGGTTTATTATTTCTACGTCTCTTATTGGGTCTACTGTTCCTTCAACGTGAGTTATTTCTTTGTTTTCAAAACAACGAACTACTTCACAAATGGCGTCTACTTCTCTTATATGAGATAGAAATTTGTTTCCTAATCCTTCTCCTTCAGATGCCCCTTTTACTATGCCTGCGATATCTACAAATTCAAATGAAGCTGGTTTTATTTCTTTGGGATTATAAATTTTGGCTAAATTATTTAGTCTTTCATCTGGAACGTTTACTATTCCTATGTTTGGATCAATTGTTGCAAATGGATAATTTGCTATTAGTATATCTTTTTTTGTTATGGCATTAAAAAGTGTTGACTTCCCAACGTTGGGAAGTCCGACAATTCCTGCTTTTAAACTCATGTTTTTTCCTCCTTGTTACAATACTGGATATGCTCCTGGTCCTAGTGGTAATCCAACTAAATACCATAATAATAGAATTGCTATCCATGCTACTGATAGGGCTATAAGATATGGTGTCATTAATTTGATTCCATCTCTTATGCCATATACTTTCTTTTCTTCTCGGTTATAAATGTTTAAGTACCCTATGTATACTATGAAGTAGGCTAAAAGAGGGGTTACTCCATTTGTCATTGATTCTGCTGCTCTGAAAATGAATTGGGAGTATTGAGGAGACATATTTAGTTGCATCATAGCTGGTACTAGAATAGGGGAGATTATCATCCATTTTGTCATTGTGCTTGGTACAAAAAGGTTGGATATTGCTATTACTATGATTGCTACAATTATTAGAAGTATTCCTGATAGAGAAACTGATTTTAAAATTCCTGACAGCCACACTACTATTATTGTTCCTATGTTTGTTTCTTTAAAAATTGCTATAAATTGTGATGCAAAAAAGATCATTACTAAAAGTATACCTAAGTTGCTTAATTGTTTTGTAAGTTTTTGGAATAATTCTTTATCATCTTTTATTGATTTAGCTCCGATTGCATATGCTATTCCTGTTACTATTAGGAATAGTGCTAACATGTAGGTAAAGCCTGCTTCTAAATATGATGAATCTCCAAATAATTGATATGCATAAGATTTTTCTGTTTGATCAAGTAATGCTCCTGATAGGGGAAGACCTGGTGTTATCATATATATAAAAATTATTGTTACTATTATTGCTGCGATAAGTGCATATCTTAAACCTTTTTTTTCTTTTTCTTCTTCTTTTATTTTCTTTTGTTCTTCGTATTGAAGATCTAAATATTCTATTTCTTTTGTTTGATCTAAGTCATCTTTTTTCTTAGATACATATCTGCCTATTTTTTTTACTATGTATTTTTCTGTTATAATTGTTCCTATTATTGAGATTACAATACAAGAGAAGATCATAATAAATAGGTTAGAGGTCATTCTTACATAGAATGTTTCATCTATTAAGTTAGCTGCACTTATGGTGTATGGAAGTAGTGACATGTCTGTTGCTCCGACAAAAAAACTTACACTATAACCAAATGCTACTCCTGCGAAAGCTGTTGCTATTCCTGCGAGTGGATTTCTTCCATTAAATAAGAATAAAAGTGCTCCAAGAGGTATTAATACTGCATAACCAACTTCATTTACTATACTAGAAAATACTGCAAGTAAGAAAAGTATGAAAGTTATAATTTTAGGGTTTAATTTTGCCAGTTTTCTTTTCATAAATGTTTGTATTAATCCTGTTTCTTCTGCTACAGCGATTCCTATTAAAGTTATGATTAAAGTGCTTACAGTAGTGAAACTAATGAAATTAGTGGAAGCATTACTTATCATTGATTTTATTCCATCGTAAGATAACATGTTTTTTACTGTTACTATAGTTTGTTCTAATTCATTAGTTTTTAAATTTATACTATCATAAGAAGCTGATACATTAAATAATGATAAGATAGCACTTAACAAAACTGTTGCTATTATTAAGATAATAAAACTTGTTACTGGATGTAGTTTTAATTTTTTGTTTTTTTTCTTTTTAGCCATATTTTTACTCCTCAATTATTTTTTTTAATTTTTTATTGAATTCTATTCTTGGTATCATAACTGTTCTTCCACAATTTATACATTTTAATTTTATGTCTGCTCCAAGTCTTACTATTTCCCATAGGTTTGTGCCACATGGATGAGCTTTTTTCATTGTTACTTTTGTTCCTATTGTATAGTTTTTATCCATTTTTTACCTCAATTATGTTGTAAGGAACAGAAATGTTTTCTTTATCATATTCTTCTTTTATTATTCTATTTATTTGTCTTTTTGCAGAAAATTGGGTGTTTATTTCTACTGGGATAACCATTCTATATTCTATGTGGGAATCTGCAAATTTATTTAAACCCCAAAGTTCTACTTCTCCTTTTAATGGGGCTAATTCTTTTTCTATTCTTTTTATTATTTTAGATATAACTTTATCTGCTAATTTGTTATCTATTTCGTAAGGAATTGGAATATCTATTGTTACATTAGGGTTTGATTTAGAGTAGTTTATTACTTCGGTTATTGTTCTATTAGAAATTATTTTTACTGTATTTTCATAACTTTTTATTTTGGTGCTTTTTAAACCTAAATCTATTATTGTTCCTGTAAATCCGTTTATTTCTACTAAATCTCCAATATCAAATTGATCTTCCATTATGATAGAGAATCCTGCTAAAACGTCTTGCATTACGTCTTTTAGAGCTAAACTAAGAATTACTGAAGCTACTCCAAGTCCTGCAACTATCGATGTTACGTTTACTCCGAGTATATTTAGAGTTGCTGCTGCAACTAATATTATTATTACATATTTTATTGTGTTTAATATTAGTTTTTGCATTGTTAATTGACGTTTCTTTTTTAATCTTTTTGTATGATTTATAATTATTGTTTTTACAATTTGATATATTAACCATCCTAAAAAGATATAAATAATTATTAAATGAATATCTTTATCTATTAGGTATTTTAGAAAATCTAATAGCATATTATCACCTACTTATTAAAGTTTATTATTTCTAAGATTCTGTTTAAATCACTTTCATTTTCGTAATTTATTTCTATTTTTTTTGATTTTAATTTTACTTTTGTTCCTAAGTAATCTGAAAGTTCTCTTTCTATGTGCTTATATTCGTTGTTTGTGTTTTTTGTTACTTGTTTTACTTTTTTTGTAAATTCTTCTTCTTTTGTTGTTTCCTCTATTTGTCTAACGTTTAAGTTTTCATTTATTATTTTATTTGCTAAATCTATAATTTTTTCTTGATCTTCTAATTTTGATAATGCTCTAGCATGACTTGTTGTGATTTTTTCTTGTTTTACTAAGTTTTTTACTTCTTCTGGAAGTGTTAGTAATCCTAGTATATTTGTTATGTAGCTTCTGCTTTTACCAACTCTTTTTGATAATTGTTCTTGAGTTAAATTTAGATTTTTCATAAGAGTTTCGTATGCAAGCGCTTCTTCAATTGAGTTTAAGTTTTCTCTTTGAAGGTTTTCTAGTACTGCGATTTCCATCATTTGTTCATCGGTGAAGTCTTTTACTATTGCAGGGATTGTTTCTTTTCCTGCTAGGCGTGATGCTCTAAATCTTCTTTCACCTGCGACTATTTCGTAATCTTTAATGCTTTTTTTAACTATTATTGGTTGAATAACTCCATGTTCTTTTATAGATTCTGCTAATTCTTGTAATGATTCTTGGTTAAATGTTTTTCTTGGTTGATAAGGATTGACTCTTAGTTTGTTTATTGGTATTTCTTTGATTTCTTCTTCTTTGGCCTTTTCCATTATCTTTTCTTCCATTTTGTTATAGTTGATATCTTCAATATTAAATAATTCTTCTAGTCCGCGTCCTAATGCTCTTCTTTTAGTTTGTTCCATTTCCTTTTATCACCTCTTTGGCTAAATTTAAATAGGCTTCTGAGCCTCTTGATTTTGGATCGTATGCTACGATTGGTTTTCCGTGTGATGGTGCTTCTGTTAATCTGATTAATCTTGGTATTATTGTGTTATAAACTTTATCTTTAAAGTAGCTTCTTATTTCTTCAACTACTTCTAGACCTAAATTTGTTCTGGCATCAAGCATTGTGAGTAAAACTCCTTCAATTGTTAGGTTTGGATTTAGATTTGCTTGAGTATACATTATTGCTTTTAATAATTGAGTTATTCCTTCTAATGCGAAATATTCACATTGTACTGGAATAATTACTGAATTTGATGCTGTTAAAGCATTTGTTGTTATTATTCCAAGTGCTGGAGGACAATCTATTATTATATAATCATATAAATCTTTTATTTTGTTTATATGTTCTTTTAATCTTTCTGATTTTGAAACTGATTCTAAGGTTTCAGTTTGTTCTAATTCTATATCTATTCCTGCTAAATTGATGTTTGCTGGAAGAACATATAAGTTTTTATATTTTGTTTTTACTATTGCATCTTGAATTGTTGATGTTCCATTGAAAACATTATAAATACTTTTTTCTATATCACCTTTATTTAAACCTATTCCTGTTGTTGCATTACATTGTGGATCTAAATCTATTAATAGTACTTTTTTACCTAGAAGTGCAAGAGATGCAGATAAATTTATGCTTGTGGTAGTCTTTCCTACTCCGCCTTTTTGATTTATTAAAGATATTACTTTTCCCATTTTGTTACCACCTATTCCTTTTTTTGCTATTACTATTTTATCAAATATTTATTTTTTTTTAAAGGTTTTTTACAATTTTATATTTAAAAAAGCTCTTTGTTTGAGCTTTAATTTTTTTTCTCTATTTCTATGACTATTTGATACTTGTCTTCGCTGTCGTATTCTTCTGCTTTTATTTTAAATCCGAACTTTTCTGTGTTTTGAATTGCTTGTCTAAAGTTATTTATAGCAAATCTTAAGTCATATATGTTATTAAAGTTTTGTGTTTGAGGTTGTTCTTCACTTTGAACAATAGTTGGTTGATTTATAATACTAGGTGCTTGTTCTACATTAGGTTCTGATTGTGTATTTTGTACCTCTAAATTTGGTAATTTTGGCTCTTCGTTTGGCATTGCTGGCGCTGGTTGTGGTGTTTGTTCTACGTTTTGAACTCTTAATTTATCAAAAATGTTATTTTTTGGTAATTCTGGCTCTTCGTTTGGCATGACTGGCGCTGGTTGTGGTATTGTATTTTGAGCTGGAATATTTATTTTATTTTCGTTATTATATGTTTGTTGCGACTCTACACTATTTGTGTTAGGTAGATTTTGTTCTATAACATTTTGATTAACTTGCTCCATTGGTGGTATTTCCACAGGTTTTTCATTATTTATTGGTTCTGGTATTATATTGTTGTTGATAAGATTAGTTTCTACTGCTTGTCCATTGGTTTCTGAAGCCTGATTATCAAATGTTGGAGTTTGTACTACTGGATTTTGATTCATGTCCATAGAAATTCTCCCTTCTGATAAATTTTGTGGTCTTGGCATTTGAATTTGATTATTGCCTAATGTTTGTCCTGTTGCATTTGATATTATTTCTTCATCAAGTTGCCTTACTGTTAATTTTTCATTTATTATTCTATTTAATAATTCTTTTTGTCTAGAATGATCTAATCCAATTAAGCTTCTTGCATGTCTTTCTGAAATTTGAGAATTAAGAAGCGCTGTTTGAACTTCTTCATCTAGAGTTAATAATCTTAATTTATTTGCTATTGTACTTTGTGATTTTCCTAAATTTTGTGCTAATTCTTCTTGAGTTATATTATCTAGTTTTAGAATTGTTTGATATGTTTTAGCTTCTTCGATTGGAGTTAAATTACTTCTTTGAAGATTTTCTAAAAGTGCTATTTTTGCAGCTTCTTTATCATCAATATCTCTTACTAAGGCTGGGATTGTTTCTTTTCCTGCTAGTTGTGATGCTCTAAATCTTCTTTCTCCGGCGATTATTTCGTATTTATCTCCAACTTTTCTTACTATTATTGGTTGGATTACTCCATGTTCTCTTATTGATTGTGAAAGTTCTTTAAGTGCTTCATCATCAAACATTTCTCTTGGTTGAAATCTATTTGGAATTATATCTTGTAAGGATATATCAAAAATTTCTTTTTCTAAATTCATATTAATCCCTCTATTCTTTTTATACTTCTTCTATGTTAACATTTTATAATAAAAAAAGAAATTTTACAATGGGTTTTTCTTTATTTTTGCAAAATTTCTTGGATATTTGGATGGAATAGGGGATAATTTCTTTATTTTTAAAATTGTTCTTTTGCTATTTTCTATTGGTAAATTAAAGATTTCTTTTTTTTCTATAGTTAAATTTAATTCTTTAATGGCTTTTTGTGACTCTTTTAGTTCTTCTTCTATGTTTGCTTTTAAAAATATGAAGTATCCATTTGGTTTTGGAAGTTTGCAAGATAGTTCTAGAAGTATATTTGTTTTTGCTACTGCTCTTGAGGTTACTATGTCAAATGTTTCTTCTTGATAGTCTTCTATTCTACTGTTTACTGTTTTTATGTTTTTTAAATTTAGTTCTTTTATTACTTTATTTAAAAAGTCTATTCTTTTATTTAAAGAATCTAATAACGTTATGTTTAAGTTAGGAAAGACTATTTTTAAAACTAATCCTGGAAAGCCTGCGCCTGTTCCTATGTCTATTAGGCTTAAATTTTGTGTTAAATCAATTACTTTTGTTATGGTTAATGAATCATAAAAGTGTTTTAGATATACTTCTTCTTTTTCGGTGATTCTGGTTAGGTTTGTTTTTTTGTTTTCTTCTATTAATAATTCATAGTATTTTTCTAGTTGCCTTTCTTGAAGTTTGGTTAATTCTATATTTAATTTTGATAATTCTTCTTTAAATTTTTCTTTATTCATTTTTACCTCTTTTTAAATAAATCATAATCATATTTATATCACTTGGATTTACTCCACTTATTCTCATTGCTTGTCCTATTGATGTTGGTTTTATTTTGTTTAGTTTTTCTCTTGCTTCTAGTGCTAAATTAGGTATTTTGTTATAATCAATATTTTCTTTTAAGGTTATATTTTCGTAATCTTGTAATTTTTTTGCTTCTTCTTCACTTTTTTTGATATAACCTTCGTATTTGATCATTATTTCAACTTCTTCTTCTACTTCTTTTGAGTAAGTGTTATTTAAGAAAAATTTTAAACTTTGAACTGTTACTTCTTGTCTTTTTAAAAGATTATGTAAAGTAGTTTTATCTGTTATTGGATTTAAATTATTTGTTTTTAATATTTCATTTATTTTTTTTGTTGGAGTTATTTCTTTTTCTAATTCTTTTGTTAATTCTTCTATTTGCTTTTTTTTGGTTTTGAATTTTTGATAATCTTGTTTTGTTACTAGTCCTATTTGATTTCCGTATTCTGTTAGTCTTAAATCAGCATTATCGTTTCTTAGAAGAAGGCGATATTCTGCTCTTGAGGTTAGTAGTCTATATGGATCTTCAATACCTTTTGTTACTAAATCATCTATTAAAACTCCGATATATGCTTCATCTCTTCTTAGGATAAGTGGTGTTTTGTTTTTTAGTTTTTGATTTGCGTTTATTGCGGAAATTAGTCCTTGACATGCTGCTTCTTCGTAGCCACTTGTTCCATTTATTTGTCCTGCAGTGTAAAGATTTTCTACTAATTTTGTTTCTAGTGTTCTTTTTAATGTTCTTGGATCTATTGCATCATATTCTATTGCATAAGCATAGTTTAGTATTTTAGCATTTTCTAATCCAGGTAAACTTTTTACCATTTGCTTTTGGACGTCTTTTGGCATACTTGTTGAAAATCCTTGGATATATATGGTGTCATAGTATTTGCTTTCTGGCTCTAGAAAAAGTTGATGACGCTCTTTGTCACTAAATCTTACTATTTTATCTTCAATAGAGGGGCAGTATCTTGGTCCAATTCCCTCGGCATATCCTCCATACATTGCTGATTTTTCTAGATTTTTGTTTATTATTTCGTGTGTTTCTTTGGTTGTATAGATAAGGTAACAGTTTTCTTGATTTTCTGGACTGTACATTACTTTATTTTGATAAGAGAAGGTTAGGGGAGTTTCTGAACCTTTTTCTATGTTTGTTTTTGTGTAATCTATGGTATCTTTTTTTATTCTTGGAGGGGTTCCTGTTTTTAGTCTTTTTATTGGAAAACCTAACTGTTTTAAATCTTTACTTAGGTTAAGTTCTGTTTCTTCTCCATGTGGTCCTTCTTTTTTCTTGGTGTTTCCTATTAGGATGTTTGAGTTTAGATAGGTTCCTGTTGTTAAGATTACTGCTTTTGCTATTATTTGCTCTTTTTCTCTTGTTAGCACTCCTTCGATTTTATTATTTTTTACTATTAGGTGTTCTACTAGGGTTTCTTTTATCTCCAGGTTTTCTTGATTTTGAATTGTTTCTAGCATATTTTTTTGATAATCGACTTTGTCTATTTGTGCTCGCAATGCCCAAACTGCTGGTCCTTTTCTAGTATTTAGTTTTTTTATTTGGAGGATTGATTTGTCGGTATTTTTTGCCATTTCTCCACCTAAAGCATCTATTTCTCTTACTACGATACCTTTGGCTGGTCCTCCGATTGATGGGTTACATGGTGCGTCTGCAATGTTTTTTATGTTACCTGTTATTAGGAGAGTTTTATTGTTAAGTCTAGCGGATGCTAGGGCGGCTTCACAACCGGCATGTCCTCCGCCGACTACGATTATGTCATATTTCATTTTTTATTTCACCTCGTTTTATTGCGTTTGTATTGTAGCATATTTTTTATTTTTAGACAAGAAAAAAGCCTTTGTTTTTGGCTTTTAATTTGCTTTTATTTTCCAACACAAAAGTTTTTAAATAAATTGTCTAGTAGTTCTTCGGTATATGTTTCTCCGATTACTTCTCCAAGTGTTTGCCAAATGTTTTTTAGATCTACTTCTATTAAGTCAATTGGAGTGTTATTTTGTAGTCCTTCTTTGATACTTATTATGTTTTCTTTTGACTTTTCTATTTTACTTAATTGTTCTATGTTTGAAACGTAGCAAAAGTCATTTGTTTCTATTTCCTCTAGAGAGAACATTTCTTTTATTTTTTTGATTAAGTTTTCTAGACCTGTTTCATTTGTTGTTGTGGTGTAAACTATGTTTTCTTCATTTAGATTTAGATTTGATTTTAAATCTGATTTATTGGCAACGATAATTCTTTTTTTATTTTGTGATATTTCTAGTAATTTTTTATCTTCTTCTGTTAGGGGTTCATTGCTGTTTAATATTAGTAATACTAAATCAGCTTGCTGTAAGGCTTGTTTTGATTTTTCTACTCCTATTTTTTCTACTATATCTTCTGTTTCTCTTATTCCTGCGGTATCTATTAGATTTAGAGTTATTCCGTTTAGGTTAAGATGAGCTTCTACTATGTCTCTTGTTGTTCCTGGAATGTTTGTTACGATTGCTTTTTCTTCTTCGATTAATTTATTTAGAATACTGCTTTTTCCAACATTTGGTCTTCCTATTATTGCTACGTTTATTCCTGATGTTAGGAGTTTACTTGTTTTGGAGTTTTCTATTATTTTATTTAGATCGCTTTCTATTGTATCTATTTCGTTTTCTATTGTTTTTGTTGTTATTTCTTCTATGTCTTGATATTCTGGGTAATCTATATTTACTTCGATATTACTTATTATTTTTACTAATTTTTCTCTTAATCTTTTGATTTTGTTTGTTGTTGTTCCTGTTAAATTATTAATAGCTATTTTTCTGGCTTTTTCATTTTTTCCATTTATTAGATCCATTACTGCTTGGGATTTTGTTAGGTCTATTCTTCCATTTAGAAATGCTCTTTTGGTGAATTCTCCTGGCTCTGCGAGTCTTATTTCTTGTTTTAGAAGTAGTTCTAATACTTTTTCTGTGGTTGCTATTCCTCCATGACAATTTATTTCTACTGTGTCTTCAGTTGTGAATGTTTTAGGTGATTTCATTATTGTTATTAAAACTTCGTCTATTATTTCATCTTTATCTTTTATGTATCCATAAGATACTGTATGACTTTCTTTTTTTGTTAAATCTATACTTGCTAGTTTATTTACTTTTTCTATTGAATCTTTTCCTGATACTCTAATTATTGAAATGGCTCCGACTCCTAGAGTTGTGGAAATTGCAGCGATAGTATCGTTCATTTTTTTGCCTCCTTT
>JBJEYJ010000027.1:0-2156 GCA_051886655.1 Bacilli bacterium
CATAAGAAATGGAGGTAAATATGAATAGTACAATATTCTCCATTTTATTGGTCATAATTGGATTATTCTTTGGAATTGGTTTGACCTTTTTAATAAATCATTTTAGAGTTAATAATGCAGAATCTAAAATAAAATCTTTAGCAGAAAAGGCTCAAAAAGAATCTGAAAAATTAAAAAGAGATATGCTATTTGAAGCTAAAGAAGAAGCACACAAATTAAAAATGAATTTTGATAAAGAAATGAAAGAAAAAAAGGATGAAATAAAAGAATCTGAAAATCGTCTTATTCAAAGAGAAAAAAATATGGATAAGAGAGATGAAAATTATCAAAAAAGAGAACAACTTTTAGATGAACGTGAAGAAAAATTACAAGAAAAACTTAAAAAAATTCAAAATGATCAAAATGAAATGGAAAAATTAAAAAACGAACAAATTGAATTACTTTCTAAAATAAGTGGTCTAGATAAGAATAAAGCTAGAGATCTTATTATGAAAAAAGTAGAAGAAGATATGAATATTGAAATAGCAAATTATATCAAAGATCGTGAAGATGAAGCTAAATTAAAAGCTGATAAAAGTTCTAAAGAGTTACTTGTTACTTCAATGCAACGTTATTCTTCAGAAGTAAGTAATGAACAAACTGTATCTACAATAGAACTTCCAAACAATGAAATGAAAGGAAGAATTATTGGTAGAGAAGGAAGAAATATTAGAACAATTGAAGCTATTACTGGAGTAGATTTAATAATAGATGATACCCCAGAAGCTATAGTAATTTCTTCTTTTGATCCTCTTAGAAGAGAAATAGCAAAAATAACTATTGAAACATTAATTAAAGATGGAAGAATTCATCCAACAAGAATTGAAGAAGTTTATGATAAAACAGTTCGTGATATGAAAGAAAAAATAATAGAATTTGGTAATAATGCATTATTTGAATTAGGAATTACTAAAGTAGATAATGAGCTAATTGAAATAATAGGTAAACTTCATTTTAGAACAAGTTATGGACAAAATGCTCTTATCCATTCCTTGGAAGTAGCTCATCTTTCTGGAATTATGGCTGCAGAACTTGGAGAAAATGTAACATTAGCAAAAAGAGCAGGACTTCTTCATGATATAGGAAAAGCAATCGATCATGAAGTTGAAGGAAGTCATGTAGAAATAGGAGTAAATATTGCAAAAAAATATAAAGAAAACGAAGTAGTTATAAATGCAATTGCCTCTCATCATGGTGATAAGGAGCCTACTACAATCATATCTAACCTAGTTCAAATTGCAGATAGCTTGTCAGCATCACGTCCTGGCGCACGTAATGATTCATTAGAAAACTATATCAAAAGACTAGAACAACTTGAAAGTATTTCAAGTGATATAAAAGGTGTAGATAAAAGCTATGCACTTCAAGCTGGTAGAGAACTAAGAGTACTTGTAAAACCAGAAGAAGTTGACGATGCAAAAAGTTATAAAATTGCTAGAGAAATAAAAGAAAAAATAGAAAAAGAAATGCAATATCCTGGTACTATTAAAGTAACAGTTGTTCGTGAAACTAGAGTTACAGAAGAAGCTAAATAAGGCTTCTTTTTTAATTGCTTTTGTAAAGCGTTTACACCTAAAAATTGTAAACATTTTATGTTAAAATTAAGTAATTTAAGTATTTTTATTTCTAAAGAAAAGATTTTATGTTAAAATCATTATAGTAGGTGGTCATATGGATATTAAAACATTATACTTATCATCAATTGTTGTATTAGGATTAATAATATTAATTATTTTTATTGTCGTTTTTAAACGTAAAAAATATAAAGACTTAAGAGAAAAACTAAATGAATTAGAAAGACAAAGAAATTTAATAGTAGCAACACCAGTAATGACTGAACTTGATAAAATAAAAGTAATAGTTAAAAACGAACAATTAGAAGATAAATATAATGATTGGAAAAAAAGATATGATATTATAAAGAATAATCGATATAGCGAAATAACAGATAAACTATTAGATGTTGATAATTTAATTGAAAGTAAAGAATATAAGTCTGCTAAAACTGCAATAATAAATCTTGAAATGGAAATATATAAACTTAGAGTAAGTACGGATAACTTACTTGATGAAATACGTGAAATAACAATGAGTGAAGAAAGAAACAGAGCAATTGT
>JBJEYJ010000027.1:2256-3708 GCA_051886655.1 Bacilli bacterium
AATAGAATAAAAGAAGTTAATGATACTTATGATAAATTAGTAGCAAGAGATTATCCTCTTGATTATATGAAAGTTCCTTATAACATCCTTCAAATAGAAAAAAAAGTTAACGATATAAAAACAAGAATAAAGATTTTAAACCTTGAAGATAGTATGTTCGAACTTAAAACATTTCTTGATTACTTAGATGGCTTATTAAATGATTTTGAAATGGAAAAAAGATCAAAAAAAGTATTTGATGAGACTGCTAAAGTATTTAAAATAAAAATAGAAAAAGTAAATAAAATAGTAACAGATATTTATAATCAATTAGATGATATAAAAAGTATGTATGACCTAAATAGTGAAGATTTAGCAGAACTTGAATCAATCAATAAAGAACTTTATAAATCAAATAATGAATTTAACTCTATAATTGGAGATTTAAAAAACAAAGTACAACCATATTCAAAATTAAAAACAAGAATATCTAAACTTGCAAGTGGATTTGGTAAAATAGAAGAAGATCTTAACCTTTGTTTAAAATCACTTGGAAGTATGCATGATGATGAAGTAAGAGCTCGTGAACAATTAGATGAAATAACAGAACTTCTAAAAAAATGTAAATCAAAAATAAGAAGAAATCCTCTTCCAATAATATCTAATAACTATTTTGTAGAATTAAGCGAAGCTAATGAAGCCATATATGAAATAGTAAAAGAATTAGAAAAAACCCCAATTACTATAAAGACTTTAAATATAAGAGTTGATACCGCAAGAGATTTATCTTTAAAACTTTTAAGTACTACAAATGAAATGATAAAAACAGCTAAAATGAGTGAAATGACAATAATATATGGAAATAGATATAAACCAATCGATAAAGACATAGAAAAAGGATTAGATGTAGCAAGTCAGTTATTCTTTAAAGGCAATTATAAAAAGTCTTTAGAAACTGCAATCGCCGCTATTAACATAATAGAACCAGATATCCATAGCAAAATGCTTAATTTATACAAAGATGAATAAAATACTTATTTTAGTAACATATTAAGTTATTCTTATAATAAATTTTTTAAAAAAGTATGAAACGTAACATTTGAATGAGACTATTTAGATGAAATAATATATTTACTTAAAGATAATATTTATATTTCATCTTTTTCTTTTGACTAAATCTTATAAATAGTCATTTTACATCTCATTTCATTTAGTTTATAGTGTTCTCGGAGGTGGATGAAATGGCATTTTACACTGCAAGATATGACGCTGGATTTAAAAATGCTATAGGATGTTAGTCACAAAAAGATTTGCTTAAGTATTTCTTAGAAAAGACCTTGGATTTAAGTATAGAAGACTTAGTACTTGACCCAAAAGAGCTTGAAAAACCAAATATCAAAATAAAGACTAAAACCCTAGATGTCCTTGTCAAAACAAAAACTGAAACTATTAACTTAGAGATAAATAATGGAT
>JBJEYJ010000028.1:0-16124 GCA_051886655.1 Bacilli bacterium
TTATTAATTAATATAATGTGATAAAATAATATTAGGTGAAAGTATCATGATGTTTATATTATTATTTATATCAATAATACCAGTTGTTTTATTAGGATTATATATTTACAAAAAAGATAGTGTTAAAGAGCCAAAATCACTTCTTTTGGGACTTTTTTCTTCAGGTTTTTTAGCATCTTTTTTAGTTATAATTATAAATGTTCTAATGGCTCTTTTAACGCCAGAGTTTTATATTTCAGATAACTATAATAAATTTAACTTTGCTTTTCTATTTTTTCTAATTTTCATTGAAATAGCATTAGTGGAAGAATTTTGTAAATGGATAATGATCAGATTAATTGGTTATAATCACAAAGATTTTGATCAGCTTTATGACATAATTGTTTATTCTGCCTTTGTGGCCTTAGGATTCGCTGCAATAGAAAACATTTTTTATGTTATTGAAGGTGGATTTACTTTAGGAATTTATAGAGCAATTTTTTCTGTGCCAGGTCATGTAGCATTCGGAGTCTTCATGGGATATTATTTAGGACTTGCAAAAATGTGGGAAAAGAAAAATAAAACTAAGCATAATATTTATATGCTTTTAAGTATATTTGTGCCTGCGCTTCTTCATACTATTTATAACTTTTGCTTAATGATTGAAACTTTTTGGTTTTTAATAATTTTTATTGGTTTCATTATAATTTTATATGTAAGCGCTGCAAAAGAAGTAGATAAAGTATCTAAAATAGATAAGTTTTAAATTTATTAAATGAATAATATATTTAATAAAATAAATTGAATTATTGTTTTTTGATAATTCTTTTTTGTTTGTAATAGTATTACTTTTGTTTTATAATTAAAATGGTGATGTATATGAAAAAAGTAATATTAATAGACGGAAATAATCTTCTTTTTAGAAGCTACTATGCAACAGCATATAAAGGTTCAATTCTCAAGAATTCAAAAGGATTTCCAACAAATGCTCTTTTTGGGTTTATAAATATGCTTAATAAAATAATTTCTGAAGAAAATCCAGCATACATGATGATTGCATTTGATAAAGGTAAAACATTTCGTCATGAAAAATATAAAGAATATAAAGATGGAAGAAAAGAAACTCCAGACGAATTAAAGAAACAATTTCCAGTTGCTAAAGAAATTGCTAAAGCAATGGGAATTCCTTGTTTTGAAATTGATGGATATGAAGCTGATGATATAATTGGTACATTTGCTAAAGAAGTTGATTTAAACGATGATTTTATTTCAACAATTATTAGTAGTGATAAAGATTTACTGCAACTAATATCAAATGATGTTGAAGTAAAACTCTTAAAAAGCAATGACTACATCAGAATGGATAAGAATACTTTTATCGAAACATATGGTTTTACTCCAGAAAAAATAACTGATTTAAAAGGAATAATGGGAGATGCAAGTGATAATATTCCAGGAGTTAAAGGAATTGGAGAAAAAGGTGCTATCTCTTTAATTCAAAAATATGGAGAACTAGAAAATATTTATAATAATATCGAAGAAATAAAAGGAAAAACAAAAGAAAAATTATTAAATGACAAAGAAAGTGCTTTCTTTTCTAAAGAACTTGCAACAATCTATAAAGATGTTCCAATTGACAAAGATTTAAACAAAATAAAATATAATGGTATGACTCCAAAACTTGTACCACTTTTAAAAGAATATGAATTCTTTTCCCTTATAAAAAAATTAAACATTAAAGAAGAGGAAGAAGAAGAGTTAGAGTATGAAATAAAAGAAAGTATAAATATTACAAAAGACAGTTCAGTCTATATTGAAACAATAGGTAACTATCATGATAACAAAATTTTAGGTATTACTATATCAAATGAAAATGGTAACTACTTTATAGAAAGTAAAAATATAATAAATATTACTTTTTCTCCTGATGTAACTCTTTATACATATGATCTAAAAAAACTATATATTCTTTTTAAATATAATGATATCGAGATAAAAAACAAAATGTTCGATTTGATGATAGAAGCATACATCTTAAATTATCATATCAAAGAGGATATTTCATATCTTATGAATATATGTGGTTTTAGTAGTATATCTTGTGAAGAAATGCTAAAAAAGAAGAAAAAATTAACAAAAGAAGCATTCGTAGCAAATATGATCAAAAAGTCTAGTTTTATCTATCGGAATAAAACAAAGTTTTATGAAGAACTAACAAAAGAAGGATATTTATCGTTATATGAAGAAATAGATCTTCCTCTTACTTATGTTTTAATAGATATGGAATATACCGGAGTTAATGTCGATAAGGATTATTTACTTTCTATGAAGAAAGAAGTATATGAAAAAATAAAAGAATTAGAAGACTCTATATATAATCTTTCAGGTACTAGAGATTTTAATATTCAAAGTCCAAAACAACTTGGAATAATTTTGTTTGAAAAACTTGGTATTCCTTATCCAAAAAAGATAAAAAACAACAAGAGTTATTCTACAAGTGTTGATATTTTAAATAAGCTTACAGATTATGAAATAGTAAGAAAAATTCTTGATTATAGAACTTATACTAAACTTTATTCTAATTACATAGTAGGATTAATAGAGTATATAAAAGAAGATGGAAAGATTCATACAATTTTTACTCAAACACTAACAAGAACAGGAAGACTTTCTTCTACTAGTCCTAATCTTCAAAATATTCCTGCAAGAGAAGAATATGGAAAACTAATAAGAAAAGCATTTGTTCCTAGTGCTAACGGATTAATTATTTCAAGTGATTATTCTCAAATTGAGCTTAGAGTTTTTGCGCACATGTCAAAAGCAAGTAACTTAATCGAAGCATTTAATAATGATTTGGATATTCATACAAAAACTGCGATGGATATTTATGCAGTAAAAAAAGAAGATGTAACAAGCAGTATGAGAAGGAATGCTAAAGCTGTTAATTTTGGTATTCTTTATGGAATAAGTAGTTTTGGACTTTCAGAAGATTTAGGAATTAATGTTAAAGATGCTAAAGTATTTATTGATAACTATTTAAAAACTTATCCTGGGATTAAGGATTATATGAATAATTTAATTAAATCTGCTCACGATAATGGATATGTTGAAACTATGTTTGGTAGAAAAAGAATAATTGACGAGTTAGAAAATAAAAATTATATGATAAGAACTCAAGGAGAAAGAATGGCTCTTAATACTCCGATTCAAGGAACAAGTGCAGATATTTTAAAAATAGCTATGATTGAAATTTATAATGAATTAAGCAAAAGAAATTTAAAAGCGAAGATGATTATTCAAGTACATGATGAACTTTTAATAGATTGTCCTAAAGAAGAAAAAGATGAAGTTATATCAATAATTAAAGATAAAATGGAAAATGCTTATAAACTTTCAGTTCCATTAAAAGTAGATATTGAATGTGGAAAGAATTGGTATGAAGCAAAGTAAAAGGAGAATAAATCATGAATAAAATAACTCAAAGTTTTGTTGTTAGCATATTTGTTAATATTTTTATAATGGTAATGGAAATAATCGCGGGAATAATAGGAAATTCAGTTTCTTTAGTAGCATCAGGTATTCATGCTGTATCTGATTTACTTACTGATTTCTTTTCCCTAATTGGGGAAAAACTTTCAAAAAAGCCTGCGAATAAAGATCATCCATTTGGTTTTGGAAAACTTGAAAACATTTTTAGCATGGGAATAGGACTTTTCATTATAGGTATTGGGGTAGTTATGCTAAAAAATATATTCAGTGAACAAAATTATATTCCTTCAATATGGCTTCTAATAGTAATATTTATTTCTATGACTATTAGATATATTTGTTCTAACTATTTAATGCATAATGGTCTTAAATATAATTCTATCCTTCTTATTGATAATGCTAAAGAAGGGAAGATGGATGTATTATCATCATTTTTCTTGTTATTTGTTATAGTTTTATCACAATTTTCTGACAAAGTTATATGGTTTAAATATATAGATTTAGTCGGAGGAGTTTTAATAAGTGCAATTACAATTTATGTTGGAGTAAATATAATTCATAAAGAAGTTAGTGATTTAATAGGAAAACAAGAAAAAAATGAAAGTTTAGTCAGAAGTATAAAAAAATATATTTCAAAAAATGAACAAATAATAAGGATCGAAAATTTGAATTTAGTAAAATTTGGACATACCTATTTAGTAATTTTTGCAATATATTTTAAAGATGATATTTCTTTAAGTGAAGCTGATAAGTTACGCAATAATCTAGAAATAGAAATAAAAGAAAAATATAATTTAGTTAATAAAATAATCTTAAAAATGCACTTTAAAGGAGAAGATAAAAATGCCGGAACTACCAGAAGTGGAAACAGTAAGAAAAGCTCTCTTGTTGAAACTAAAACAGAAAAAAATAAATGATTTAACCGTACTTCACAGTAATGTTTTTCAAAATCAAGATATAGCAAATGTTATAGAAAAAATTAAAGGACAATGTATAAAAGACATAAAAAGAAGAGGAAAATGGCTTGTATTCGATTTAGATAATTATTATTTACTTAGTCATTTAAGAATGGAAGGAAAATATCTATATCGTGATATTGGAGAAAAATTTGAAAAACATGAATTAGTTATATTTAACATAAATAATGAATTTGAACTTCGTTACAAAGATGTTAGAAAATTTGGAAAAATGTATTTAGTAGAAAAAGATAAATTAGAGGAAAGTCCACTTTCTAAATTAGGACTTGAACCTTGGGATGAAAAATTAACAACAAAGTATTTGAAAGAATCGTATAAAAATAAGAAACTTCCAATTAAAACACTTCTTTTAGATCAATCAATAATTGTAGGAATAGGCAATATTTATGCTGATGAAATACTTTTTTTAAGTAAAATTAATCCCTATAAAAAAGCTTCTCTTTTAAATGATGAAGAATTAGATAGCATCATCAAATATACAAGAATAGTTCTAGAAAAAGCAATAAAAGAAGGTGGTACTACTATCAGAAGTTATACTTCAGAAGAAGGAGTAACTGGTCTTTTTCAAAATAGTTTAAATGTTCATAAGCAAGAAGGAAAAAATTGTCCAAATTGTAAAAACATAATTATAAGAGAAAAAATAAATGGAAGAAGTACTTATTATTGTAAAAATTGTCAAAAGTAAAAGGAATATGCTTTAATAATAATATTTCTTTTATTTTGTAATAAAATTTAGTATGAAAAAAGTTATTCAAATGATTATTATAAGTTTATTTACAATTTTTAGTTTTTATTATACTGATAAAATTATAGAATTTTCTAAAAAACAAGATCCAATTATGACCAAAATAATTAGTATTAAAGAAACAAAAGAAATAGAACCAGTAAATGCAGTAATATCTAAAAATACAATTCTAGTCGGAGAAAGTGGATTGAAAATAGATATAGATAATAGTTACGAACAAATGAAAAAAATAAATGAATTTAATGAAAATTTGTTAGAATATATTTCCATAAAACCTAGTATTACTAAAAAAGATAATTATGACAAATTAATTATTGGTTCCAATACTAAAGAAAAGAAAATAAGTTTTGTATTTCAAATGGACTCACTTGATAAACTAGATCAAATCTCTTATATATTAGAATCTAATAATATTTCTGCTACTTTTTTTATAGATGGAAAAGTTTTAGAAGATAATTTAATTAAAATGAAAAATGTTTTTAAAGATAAACTTAAACTGGGATTGTTTGGTTATAATAACAATTACAATAGTTCTAGTTTAAGATATAGTCAGGGGTTAATAAATAATAATGCTTCTTACAGTCATTATTGTTTATATAAAAATGAAGAGTTTTTAAAATCTTGTATAAGCAATAGAATAAATACTATAAAACCTGTACTGATAGAAAAAAATATTTATAATTATTTAAAAGAAAATAATAAAGATGGTTTGATTTATCAAATTGATTTAACTAGTTCTAATATAAAAGAACTTAACAGTGCAATTATTTACTTAAAACAAAAGGGATATAAAGTAATCTCATTAGATGATTTGCTTAAAGAATAAGCATAAATAATATATTGCAAATAAAAGTACTATTTGCTATAATTAAGCCAAGGAGTTGATTTAAATGAGTAAATTTTGTTCTAATTGTGGTACTGAATTAAAAAAAGATGCTGCATTTTGTAGCAAATGCGGAAAAGAAATAAATGAAAAAGAAGTTGTTCAAGGCGAAGTTGTTAATGAAAACCAAACCAATAGTCAACCAAAATCAAAAATAGCTGCAGGACTTTTAGGAATTTTCTTAGGATGTTTTGGAGTTCATAATTTTTATTTAGGTTTTACTGGTAAAGCAATTGCACAACTCTTATTAACAGTTTTATCATGTGGAGCCCTATATCTTGTAACATGGATTTGGGGACTAATCGAAGGAATACTAATTCTAACAGGCTCTATTAATGTAGATGCTGAAGGAAAAGCTTTAGTTGACTAATAATTATAAATTTATTTTATTTATATTTGGGATACTACTTGTATTTGGAATACTAGTAGTATTTGTTTTTGATATAAATTGTTTATTTAAAACCATTTTTAATATTCCTTGCCCAGGATGCGGACTTACCAGAGGTTTTAGAGCACTTTTTAAAGGCAATTTAATCGAAGCTTTTAATTATAATATACTTACAATACCTATATTCTTATTTTTAATTATCAGCGCATTTTTAATTATTTTTGATATAATAAAAAAGACCAATTTTTTAGAAAAATATTTATCTTTGTTTACTAAACATTATTTTATAATTATCTTTTTAATAACAATAAGCTTTATCGTAAACATAATAAAAGGAGTTTAAAAAAATAACTCCTTTTTAATTTAAATAACTTTTATATTCATCGAAAAGCATCAAAATTTTATAATAATTATCATCACTAATTTTATTTTTTAACATTTTTATATAATAAATAGGATTATCAAAAAAGACTTTATAATATGTTTTTATATGCTTAAAAACAATATCAATTTCCTCATCAGTCGCACTTATTCCATTTTTTTTAATAAAATTATATATATCATCTTTTGTCATATTTTTAGCATAATTAATAAGAAACAATCTTTGCATTTTCTTCACCTATAAAATTATATGTAAGTTTTTCTAAAAATGAAACAAAATAATAATATGAAACGAAAAAAGAAACTCTCAAAAACAAGATATTTAAAAGAAGAAGATAGACGTATGACAATCATTTTAGTTGTTGCCATTACTTTTTTTGTGTGTATAATACTTAGAATTTTGTATTTAAACATCTTCATGTCTAGTTTTTACAATATGAAACTTTCAAAAAGCACTGAAAACTACATCTATGGAGAAAGTGCTCCCAGAGGTAGAATATTAGATAGAAATGGTAAAGTTTTAGTGGGAAACAAAGCAGTAAAAAGTATTTATTATAAAAAACCAGATAATATTACTACTACAGATGAAATAGAAATAGCTTATAAAATAAGCAAAATACTAAAACTTGATTATGATAATCTCTTAGAAAGAAACTTAAAAGAGTTTTATATCTTGATAAATGAAGAAGAAACAAATAATTTAATAACAAAAGAAGAATATGAAAAACTTGAAAATAGAAAACTTACTGAAAATCAAATATATGAACTTAAAATATCTAGAATAAAAAAACAAGATTTAAATAAAATGAAAAGTGAAGACAAAAAAGCAGCGTATATTTATTATCTTATGAATAAAGGCTATTCTTATGAAGAAAAAGAAATAAAACTTTTAAATGTTACAGATAAAGAATATGCTTATTTTTCTGAAAATAGTAAAACTTTAAAAGGGTTTAATACAAAACTTGAGTGGGAAAGAGTTTATCCTTATGGTAACACTCTCGAAGTAATTTTAGGAAATGTTTCTAGTAAAAAAAATGGAATTCCAAAAGAAGAAGCAAGCAAGTATTTAGAAAAAGGTTATACTTTAAGCGATAGAGTAGGAATTTCTGGACTTGAAAAATTTTATGAAGATATTTTAAAAGGAGAAAAGGCGGTTTATAAACTTAATGATGATAACAGTTTAACATTAGTAAAAAAAGGAAAAAAAGGTACTGATATTATGCTTTCTATCGATATAGAACTTCAAAGGAAAATAGATAAAATGTTAGAAGAAGAAATAATTAAAGCAAAAAGTGAAGCCAATACTCAGTACTTTAACAAAAGTTACGTAGTTATTCAAAATCCTAATACTGGTGAAATTCTTTCAATGTCAGGAAAAAAAGTAGTAGAAAAAAATGGAAAATATAAAGCTTATGACAATAGTGAAGGAGCCTTTTTATCTACGATTACACCAGGATCTGTTGTAAAAGGTGCAAGTATCATGGTTGGATACACAACTGGAGCAATAGATATTGGTACTCACATGGTAGATTCTTGCATAGGGCTTTATAATCTTCCAGAAAAATGTTCTTGGAAAACTCTAGGATACATAAATGATATTGATGCTCTTGCATATTCTTCAAATGTTTATCAGTATAAAATAGCCATGAAAGTTGGAGGATTTAACTATTCATATGGTAAAAAATTAAAAATAGATGAGAAAGCTTTTGATACCTACAGAAATATGTTCTATAGATTTGGACTTGGAGTTAAAACTGGCATAGATTATCCTAAAGAAGAAGATGGATACAAAAGCGAAGCAAGAGCAGGAGATCTTTTAATAAATTATGCGATTGGACAATATGACACTTATACAACACTTCAATTATCCCAATATATTTCAACTATAGCAAATAGTGGAACAAGATATAAGACAAGATTTTTAAAAGCAGTTTTAGATGATAATGGTAAAGTTCTTTATGAAGTAAAGCCAACGGCTTTAAACACTTTAGGAGTAAAACAAAAATATATAAATAGAGTACGAAAAGGATTAAGAGCCGTAACTACTTATGGAACTGGAGTAGGATACATGGATTCTGCCCCAAATCCATCTGGTAAAACTGGAACAAGCGAGTCTTTCATTGATTTAGATAATGATGGAGTAATAGATGCAGAAAGTATTACTAATAATTTTGTTGGATATGCCCCAAGTAATAAACCAGTAATGTCTATCGCAGCGTCTTTTCCTGATATTCAAAATCCCAAAACTGGTAAGTACAAAAGCTATGTAAATCAGACTGTAGTATCTAAGGCAACAAGCATTTTTTTCAGTTTATATGATGAAACTGGTAAAAAGATAAAGAAAAATTAAAAAACCTTTTGCATTTTTCAAAAACTTTGATATAATACTTATGGAAATGAGGAGGGATTAGAGTGGCAAAATTAGGAAACAGACAATATAAAACACTTACTTGCACAGTTTGTAAGTCTTATAGTTATCGTACTGATAAAAATGTAAAAAATACCCCAGAACGTTTAGAACTAAATAAATACTGTCCTAAATGTAAAAAACATACAACTTTTAAAGAAGAAAAATAATAAGTAGGTGAAGTTATGATAAACGTTAATGATTTTAAAAATGGAATGACAATAAAAGTAGAAGGAAATATCTACACAATAATAGAATTTCAACATGTTAAACCTGGTAAAGGTGCAGCATTTGTAAGAACAAAGCTTAAAAACTTAAGAACAGGTTCAACTATTGAATATACATTTAATTCAGGAGTAAAATGTGAAACTGCTAGAATAGAAAGAAAACCAATGCAATATTTATATAACAGTGGTGATGATTATACTTTTATGAATATGAATGATTATTCACAAGTAGAAATTTCTAAAGATGTAATCGGAGACGATGTAAAATATTTAAAAGAAAATCAAGATTTAGATATAACATTCTATGAAGGAGAAGTCTTAGGATTATCTCTTCCAGATAAAATAGAACTTGAAGTAATAGAAACAGAACCAGCTGTAAAAGGAAATACTACTTCAAGTGCCTATAAAGATGCAACATTAGAAACTGGATATCAAATAAAAGTTCCTTTATTTATAGAACAAGGAGAAAAAGTAATAATATCTACAAAAGATGGAAAATATGTTTCAAGAGCTTAGAGCTCTTTTTTTTGTATAAAATGAAAAAAGTCTCATACAATTTATCAGGAGGAAAATATTATGATAAATAAACAGGGACTATGGTTTTTAACTCTTTTTAGTTTGATATTAGTATTAAGCATTTATTATATAACTATGCCAAACGAAATTTTTAAAAGTGAAGAAGTAACACAAGCAACAGAAAAAACAAATAGTGAAAATGAAGAAGAAACTACGGAAGTTAATAGTCAAAATACTAGCTATATTGAAACTTTAAAGATAGAACTAGATTCAGAAAGAGCTGAAATACTAGATACTTTACAAGAAATTTTAAATGATAAAACAAAAACAAGTGATGAAAAAAATAAGGCTTACGAGCAAATGAAAGAAATTAATAATTTAAAGGCAAGTGAAGAACAAATTTCTAAAAAAATAAAAGAAGAGTATTCATTAGAGGCTTACGTTAAACAAGAAGATTCTAATATTGAAATAGTAATAGATAGTAAAGAACATGATATAAAACTTGCTAATAAAATTATGAGATCAGTTCAAGAAGAGTTTGATGAAGCAATGAGCATATCAATAAAGTTTTCCTAAAAATAGGTTATATTCTCTCACAAATAACTCTTTTTATTCATAAAATAATATGAATAATATAAAACCACCCAGGACTGGAAAGTGAGGGAAAAATGAGAGAAAAATCAATACTTACAAAAAGAGAAAGAGAAGTATTCCTACTGCTGGTTAAAAATAAATCTACTAAAGATATAGCTTTAGAATTAGGTATAAGTGAAAAAACAGTTAGAAATCATATATCAAATGTAATGCAAAAGTTAGGAGTTAAAGGAAGAGCTTCAGCAGTTGTGGAATTATTAAAATTAAACGAAATTACACTTTAGACATGTTATAAAAAACATGTCTTTTCATATAATTTTATAGGAGAGATATTTATGCTAAAGAAAAAAGCTTTAAATAGAATATTTTTCACAACTATTGTCTTTTTTGTGGTATTTACTCTATATAATTTAAAAGAAATAAGTATTGATAATGAAACTAAAAAAAGCTCTAGTTCTAAAGAAGAAATAATTTATACTTTAAACGATGACAATTATATATCAAAAGCAAGTGTTTATGTAAGTAAAGTTCTTACTTTAGAAGATAAAATAAAAGAAAAACTTGAAACTATGGTTGAAGAAAACAACAAAAATGCTCTCTTGCCAAGTTATTTTAATCCGATACTTCCTAAAAATACCAAAATACTAGATGTCATAGTGGAAGATTCACTTGTTAAAGTTTATTTTTCTAAAGAATTATTAAATATCACAGAAGATCAATCTGAAAAGATGATTGAAGCAATAGTTTATACTATAACAAATGAAAACATCTTAGGAGTAGAAATATATGTAAATGGTTCAATGCTTAAATATGTTCCTCACACAAAAAAAGAACTTCCAGCAGTGCTTACTAAAGATATAGGAATAAACAAAACATATGAAATTTTTAAATCAAATGATATTTCTAAAATAGTAATGACTTATTATACAAGTAGTGATAATAATAGTTATCATGAAGTACCTGTTACAAAATATATAAATGATGATAGGGAAAAATTAGAAATAATTTTTGAAGAGTTAGAAAATCCTAGTTTAGATAAAAAATTAATAAACTTATTAGAAAATATAAAAATAAATAGTTATAAAATTTATGATAAAAAGATTACAATTGATATAAATAAAGAATTAAGTAGTAAAGAAGAATTTCTAGTTTTAAAGTCAATTTTTGATAATTATGACAAAGAAAAAGTAGAAATTTTCGTTAATGGAGTAAAAAATATAGAAAAAACGAAAAAAGATATTGAAAATTAAAGTTATTTATTGTATAATCAAAGAGCATTAGTTTTTTGATTAATGTTTAAGCGTCCTGGTAGCTCAGCAGGATAGAGCAATGGCCTTCTAAGCCATCGGTCAGGGGTTCGAATCCCTTCCAGGACGCCATAAACGGGAAGTGGCTCAACTTGGCAGAGCACTTGGTTTGGGACCAAGGGGTTGCAGGTTCAAATCCTGTCTTCCCGACCAATTATAATAATAAGCTCTTAAGAAAAGTCTTAAGAGTTTTTTTAAAAGTTATAAAGGTGGTTTTATGAAAATAAAAAAAACAGGAAACTTCGAGCAAGATAATTGTAATCACATATTTAGACCAATAAGTATTAACACAGAAAAAACACTAGAGGGATTTTATAAACATGAAGAAGATTACAAAGAGGGAGAAATGTTTAATATGTATATATGCGATAAATGTAGTAGAATAGTAACAGTAGATTTTAATATAGAAGATGATAGTCCTGTCAAGGAGTTCGAACAAGAATTTAACGTTATTAAGACAAGAAAAAGATAAAAGTGTAAACATCATAAAAGTTTTATGCTTTTTCTTTTTTTTAAAATATTTTTTAGGTATAATATAAAGACAAAGGAGTTAAAAAAAATGGAAAAATTAAAACATGTAGCAATAATTGTCGATGGAAATGGAAGATGGGCAAAAAAGCAAGGAAAATCAAGAAGTGAAGGACATTTAGAGGGATCTAAAATGTTAGAAAGAATTATCTTTCATACTGCTAGAACCACTGATATAGAAGTACTTAGTCTTTATGTGTTTTCAACAGAAAACTTTAAACGTGATAAAAAAGAAGTAGATTATTTAATGAATTTATTTACAAGATGGTTTGAAAAATCAAGAAAAAAGTATAAAGATGAAAACATAAAAATAGTTTTTTCAGGAAGAAAAGAACCTTTATCCGATAAAATATATAGTAAAATGAAAAAACTAGAAGAAGATACAAAAGAAAATACTGGATTAATAGTTAATTTTTGTTTAAACTATGGAGGAAGAGCAGAAATTATAGACACAACCAAAAAAATAGTAAAACAAGCACAAGAAAAACATATAAAACTAGAAGATATAACAGAAGAGTATTTTAGTAAAAACTTATATAATAATTTACCAGATGTAGATTTAATGATAAGAACAAGTGGGGAAGAAAGGTTAAGTAATTTCTTGCTTTGGCAAAATTCTTATGCAGAATTTATCTTTGATGAAACATATTTTCCTGATTTTAATGAAGAAAAGTTTGATAAATGTATAAATGAGTATTATAACCGCGATAGAAGATTCGGAGGAATAAAAGACAAATAAAAAGTGTAAAATATTAGCTTTTTGATATTTATCACTTTTTTTTAATTAAATTTTATGATATTATTACTATATATAATAAAGAGAAGGTATCACAGTAATAATAACAAATAAACTCTAAAGGAAGTGAAGATATGGAACAGCAAACAAAAGATACAATTTTAGGTATTTTATCAACTAATTTAAGCAAAGAACAAAAAGAAGCTTTGCTTGGAGAAATAGCAAATGGAATAATAGAAAAAAAAGAAGATAAAAGAGAAGAACTAATTGAAAAAAATAGGCAACAAGCAAATGAAGTAAGACAAAGTCTAAAAGAAAGAGAAAAAGAAGCATACAGAAATGAAATAATAAAAGACTCTGATGAAAAAGTAGAAGAATACATAAAAGAACTATCTGAAGTTAAAAATAGTAACAACGAATATATATATAAAGACTTAGAACAAGAATATAAAAATGGCGAAATAAGTAAAACAGAAATATATGATTTATATGAAAGAGTCTTTAATAAAAAACAAGAAATTTATCAAGAAGTTTTTAAAGGTTTAGAAGAAAAGAAAGGTTTTAGAAAACCAAAAAGTCCAACTGGCAAAAATAAGGAAGAAGATAATTCTGACCAAAAAATAGAGTCAGAACAAGAAAATGTTGATGAAATAGAGCCAGAAAATGTTGATGAAATAGAACCAGAACAAGAGATTGATGATGAATACGAAATAGTTGATGAAAGAGATGGTTCACATCTTACAATGAAAGAAAAATTTAAAAAAATATTAAAAAAATCTGCAAAAATTGGAGCAGTAATCGGAGGGGTCGGATTAATTGCTACAGCAATATATAACTCTGTTATGACAGGAGATGTGACAAGTGTTCATGATGTTATTACAAACACAGCTGATGCAATACAAAACGCTGCTCAAACAGCAGTAGATACAGCGCCTAATTTAAACGATATCACAACAGTAGGAGATGTAACAGAAGTATTCTCATCTAACCAAGACGCGATTTTAGGTTCGCCTGAAAAAACTCCATTAGATCCATATTTTCAAAATGAAATTTTAGGATATACAACAGCAGATAATCAAATGACATCTGCAAGTAATTTAGGAGAAGTTATGGAGGCATATAGTAATGGAGAAGATATAACATCTCTATATGTAGGAAATGAACAAGGTATAGATGGATTTGTAAATGCAGTTGATGGACAATCATTAGAAGATGTTTTAAGTAGTGGAGGGCGTTCAAGATGATAAATAAAATAATAACACTTAAAAATAAAAAAGAATATGTAATAGCGGAAGAATGCGATTACCAAAATGAGCATTACTATTTTGCATGTGAAGTAGTAAATGGAGAAACTACAGAAAATTTTGCGGTATTAAAAATATTTCAAAGAAACGACAAAAAAACAGTACAAATAGTTAAAGATGATGCTCTTATCAAAGAAATTTGTTCAATAATAGATGATAAATTAAAATAAAATGTGGTTAAATAGTTCAAATTATGATATAATTAAATCTATAAATATTGCAATTTTAAAAGTTTTATGGTACAATATCGGCGAAAAAAGGGAAAACCTTATTCAAAAAGGGAGTGGGAAAAATGAATAACGAAATGCAAAAAGTAATTTTAGAAATTATGTCAAGCGGTTTAAATGAAGAACAAAAAGAAGCTTTGCTTGGAGAAATAGCAAATGGAATAATAGAAAAAAAAGAAGATAAAAGAGAAGAACTAATTGAAAAAAATAGGCAACAAGCAAATGAAACAAGACAAAGATTAAAAGAAAGAGAAAAAGAAGCGTACAGAAATGAAATAATAAAAAACTCTGATGAAAAAGTAGAAGAATATATAAAAGAATTATCTGAAGTTAAAAATAGTAACAATGAATATATATATAAAGATTTAGAACAAGAATATAAAAATGGAAAAATAAGCAAAGCAGAAATATATGATTTATATGAAAGATTCTTTAATAAAAAGCAAGAAATCTATAAAGATGTATTTGATGGTATCGAAGAAACTCAAAAACAAGAAAATACACAAGTTGAGTCAGAACAAAAAGAAGGATTAGTAGAAAATGAAGATATGACTATAATTAAAGATGACGAAGAAACTAGGGTTGAAACTATACCAGAAAATCAAAATGAAAACACAGATGAAAACTTTAGAGAACTAACCTATAAAGAAGCTAGATCGATAGTTAATTATGGCAATAGACTTAATAATGGAGAACTTTCTGAAGAAGAAATTATAAAATATAAGCCAAGATTGGATAGCTTAATGAAAGAAACAGGTGCCCAAGATATGAATGAATTATATGAAAAGGCGCGTGAAGTTGTTAATAAAAATAAATCAAATATAAATAGTTCTACAGAAAAACAAGTAGAATTTATAAATAAAAAAGATGTAAGTGAATTGAACGAAGAAGAAAAAAATCATATAAGAGAGACACTAGGATTAGATGATGACGAAGAAATAACTAACGATGATTTAAGCAAAGTCCAATCTGAAGATCTTGCTAATAATCAAGAAAAAAGAAAACCTGTTAAAAAAATTAGTCCAGCAGGTAACAAATTAAAAGAAAAGATACAAAAAAATGGTTCAAAAATATTAAAAACAGTTGGAACAGTTGTTTTACTAGGCGTTGCTATAGCTACAGGTTTTACTTTAGTTCCAGGACTTGCAGCTGCAGGAGCAGGAGCATTAGGAGTAGCAGCATATCAAGAATTTAACAAAGGTAAAAAACTTTAATATAAATGTTTAGAAAGGGGAATAACTATGACATTTAAAAGGTATGATGTAATAACATTTGAAGAAAATGATAAAGTAGTAGTACTTGAAGCTTTAGTACACGAAGGAAATGAATATGTATTTGTAAATGAAATTTTACCTGATGAATCAGATGTAACTGAAATCTATAAAATAATGGTTGTGCATTATGAAGATGGAACACTTGAAAAAGTTACAGATCCA
>JBJEYJ010000029.1:0-3646 GCA_051886655.1 Bacilli bacterium
GCTTTAATTTGCATACTAACTTCTTCTCTTAAATGAATAGTTTCATCTAAACCTACTTCAATTTTATCTAAATCTTCTTTTTTCTTTTCAATTAAATAATCAACCCCATATAAAGCAACTCTTCTATAATCTCCTATAATTCTTCCTCTACCATAAGCATCTGGTAAACCAGTAATTAAACCAACATGTTTAGCTAATTTAATTTCCTTGGTATAAGCATCATATACTCCATCATTATGTGATTTAGTAAACATTGGAAAATACTTTTCAATATCCGGATTCATCTTATAACCATAAGTATCTAAACTATTTTTAAGCATACGCATACCACCAAAAGGATTCATAATTCTCTTTAATGGTTTATCCGTTTGTAAGCCAACAATTACTTCATTTTCCTTATCAATATAACCAGGATCAAAATTATTAATACCAGAAACATGTTCAGTATCAATATCTAATACTTTTTTCTTTAATTCTTCTTTTAATAAATCATTACATTTTTCTAAAACTTTTTTAGTTTTTTCACTTATTCCTGCTAAAAAAGATTCATCGCCATCATATCTTGTAATATTTTTTTGAATAAAATCATGTACATCAACATTATTACTATAATAACCCTCTTTAAATTCCATTTTATCAACTCCTATTCTGTATTAGTATATCATATTTTTTAAGAAAAATAAAAAAAGTTTTAAAAAGATTAAACTTTAAAAACTTTTAGGATCAAAATCAATATCAATTTTAATTTTATTATTAGTTTTATAATGATCAATTAATTCTTCTAAAACAGGATATAAATTATCTAATTTCTTATATTTAATAATAATATTCATGCGATATACTTGATTAACTCGAAAAGGAGTAGCTAAACTAGGACCTAATATTTCTTTATCTAAATTCTTTTTTAAATATTCTTGGATTTTTTTTGTTTCGCCACTTAATAATTTATAATCTTTACTTTTTATTTGAATTAGAACTAAATAACAATAAGGAGGATAATTTAATAATTTTCTATTTTTCATTTCTTCTTGAAAGAATCCTAAGTAATTATTATTTTTAGCATATAAAATAGCATAATGGGTAGGATTATAAGTTTGAATATAAACATTACCTTCTTTATCTCCTCGACCAGCTCTACCTGCTACTTGATTTAATAATTGAAAAGTTGTTTCACTACTACGAAAATCAGGTATATTTAAACTATTATCAGAATTGATAACTCCAACTAAAGTTACATTAGCAAAATCTAAACCTTTAGCTATCATCTGGGTTCCTATTAGAATTTGGTATTTATTATCTTTAAAATCATTAATAATTTTTTCATGACTTCCTTTTTTACTAGTAGTATCAAAATCCATCCGAATAGTTTTATAATCTTTAAATAATTCTTTTAATTCTTCTTCTACTTGTTCCGTTCCTGATCCACTTGTTTCTAATTCACTATGACAGTTTGGACAAAGATTGGGTTTATTCTCTGCATATCCACAATAATGGCATCTTAACATTTCACTTGTTTTATGATAAGTTAAAGTAATATCACAGTTTTTACAAAGAAAGTTTTTACCACAATTAGGACAAGTAATTGTTGTTGCATACCCTCGTTTATTTAAAAATAAAATTATTTGTTCACCCTTTTTTAAAACTTCTTCCATTTTTAAATATAATTCTTCTGAAAAGAATTTGGTTTTCTTTTTCGATTTAAACATATCAATAATATTTACTTTTGGTAATTTACGATCATTTACTCTTTTTTCAAGTCTTAAAAGTGTATAAACATTTTTTAAAGTCCTAGCATAGGATTCTAAAGTTGGAGTAGCTGATCCTAATAATACTGGACAATGATGATATTCTCCTCGCCATTTAGCAACATCAATAGCATCATATCTTGGCATATTTTCTTGTTTATAAGAACTAGAATGTTCCTCATCAACGATAATAATTCCTAAATTTTCAAGAGGAGCAAAAATAGCACTTCTAGCCCCTATTACTATTTTAATATTTTCTTTTTTTATTTTTCGATATTCATCATATTTCTCACTATCGGATAAACCAGAATGAAAAACCGCAATAATTCCACCAAATCTTTCCGTAAATCTTCTTACTGTTTGAGGTGTTAAACTAATCTCAGGTATTAAAACAATAGCTGTTTTATTATTATTAATAACTTTTTCAATTAATTCCATATATACTTCTGTTTTTCCAGATCCTGTTACTCCATATAATAAATAAGTTTTATAACTATTTAAATCAATACTATTAACTACTTTTTCTTGATCACTTGTTAAAGGATATTTCTCTTTTAAATCATAATTATTATTTAATCGATATACTTCTATTTTTTCTTTATTTAAAATATTTTTCTTAATTAAAGTATCAACACTAGAATTAATTTTTTTTAAGTAATCATAAGTAACATTTTTATTTTTTAATAAAATATTAACTATTATTTCTTGTTTATCGGTTAACTTAGCTTGTTTTAAATTAGTAAAATTAATTGTTACATAAGTTTCATACTTAATATTAACTTTTTTCTTAATGCTCGCTTTATAACCACTAGGAAGCATGACTTGATAACATGATATTAAAGTTGCTAAAGTTTTTTCTTTTAAATATAAACCAAGTTCTAATAATTCTTTTGTTAAAACAATATCGGAATCAATAACGTCAATTATTTCTTTTAATTCATATTCATCTTCGTATTTATCCATGATATTAGTAACAAAGCCAATTAATTTAAAAGATGAAAAAGGTACTAATACTCTAACCCCAATTTGTATTTTGTTAACTAAAGAATCAGGTACTTTATATATAAAATATTTATCAACGGCTCTTGCTTGAATTTCAACTAAAACTTGAATAAACATATTATCACCTTCTTAGTTGAATTATACTAAATAAAAAATAAAATAACAAGAGAATAGACAAGAAAAAATTACTTGATAAATATTATCAACGTATTTAAAAAGTAATCTAAAGATAAAACTTTAAATTACTTTTTTTAACTTATAAGTTTATTTAATTTCGTTTTTAATTTTTTCTAACTCTTCTTTTGATATGTTAACTATTTCTATAATTTCTGAATCAGATAAATTCTTATTCAATAAGTTTTTAACTATTAAGGTTTGAGTTTCAATTTTACCTTCAAGTTTTCCTTCAATTTTGCCTTCAAGTCTTCCTTTAATTTTTCCCTTATCTTCACCTTCATGAAGTCCAGTATAATATGCTTCTTCATTAGCAAGATTTTTTTCCATTTCTTCTGACATAATTGCCTCCATATAACTATCACTATTTGATAAATTTTCTATCTTTTTACTATAACTACTAAGTTCTTCTATATCTTTAAAACATTCTAATTCTTCTTTATCACTTACAGTTAATAGTTTATATAACTTATCAAATTTTTCAAGTTTATCATACCTTAAATTATCATAATAATCAAGATTTATATGCATAATTTTTAACATATAATCTTTTATATTTGTATTTGGACATTTTATAATCTCTACATCTTTAGCAGGAATATCATCACTTTTAGTTTTATACCAGTTTAAATTTACTAATATCACTTTAAACATAGAATCTTTATTATAATAACTATAATTATTAGTATTATAATTATTCAATAATACATTAAAACTATACATTA
>JBJEYJ010000030.1:0-14736 GCA_051886655.1 Bacilli bacterium
AAATCTATTATTTCATCTTAAAACTTATATCAATTGTTACGTTTCATACTTTTTTTATTTTTTTCTTTAATCTACTAGTTTAACACTAACAAGTTTTGAAACCCCTGATTCTTGCATTGTAATTCCATATAAAGTACTGGCATATTCCATAGTCTTTTTCTTGTGAGTTATTATGATAAGTTGAGTCTTTCCTTTGTATTTTTTTAGATAGGAACCAAATCTATCAACGTTTGCTTCATCTAGCGCTGCTTCTACTTCATCAAATAAACAGAATGGGATTCTCTTTATGTTAAGTATTGAAAATAGTAAACTTATTGCTGTTAAAGTCTTTTCTCCTCCGGAAAGAAGATTTATGCTTGATAATTTTTTACCTGGAGGTGTTACAATGATGTTTACTCCTGTTTCTAAAAGGTCATTTTTATCTGTAAGCTCTAGGCGAGCTTCTCCACCTTTGAATAATTCTTTAAATACTTTATCAAATTCTATTTGAATTTGTTTAAAAGTTCTTATAAACTCTGCTTTCATTACTTCATCAAGTTCTGATATTATTTTTAGAAGTGTTGTTGAGGCTTCTTCTAAATCAGAATTTTGTTTTGTTAAGAATTCATAACGAGTACTTATTCTATCGTATTCTTCAATTGCTCCGACATTTACATTTCCTATGTTGTTTAAGACTCTTTTGTATTCATTTACTCTTTTTCTTGCTATTTCTTCTTCTATTTCTAAAATATAATTAGATTTAGCTTTTTCAAATGTCATTTGATAGTTTTCACTTAAATTATTTAGTAAATTGTCCATCTTCACACTTGTTTTTGAATTATTAATTTCACTTTCTTTTAGAGTTTTTTCAAGTTCTCTTATTTTATTGTTACTAATTCTAAAAGATGCTTCTAATTCGTCTATTTTAGCTTCTAATTTTTCTTTGTTAGATAATTCTTGTTGTGATTTTTTTTCTACTTCTTTTTTTTCAGCCATTACTTCATAGTATTTTTGCATAACTTTTTCTTCTTCTTCTTTAAGATTATCATTTATTAGTGCTTTAAAACTTTCTAATTCCTTATTTGTTTTGATTTGTTCTTGTTTTAAATTAAGGTATTGTTCCTCTTTTGATTTTTTTTCTTCTTCTAAAATAACTTTTTCTTTTTCTTTTTCAAAGATTTTACTTTGTATATCTTTTTGTTCTTTTTCTTTTAAATGTTCAAATTCTTTTAAATGTTCCAGTTCTTGTTCTAATTTAGTTTTTTCATTTGTTAATTTTTGAAGTTCATATTTTTCACTTATTATAGAACTAGTTTTTATTTTTCCTCCGGTGATAGATCCTCCGACGTTTATTACTTCTCCGGTTAGGGTTACGATGCGATATCTATTATTTATGTTTTTACTTATTCTATTTGCATTGTCAATATTATCTACTAAAATTACATTACCAAGCTGGTTTTTAATTATGTTTTCATATTTTTGATCATAAGATACAATATTATCAAATGTATTTATAAAACCTTGTTCATTATTTATTAGATTTAAAGTGTCCATATCAATAAATCTTGGTTTTATTACTTCAAGCGGGAAAAATGTTACTCTTCCTAAATTGTTTTCTTTTAGAAAACTTATTGCACTTTTAGCATTTTCTTTGGTATTTACTACAATATAGTCTTTAGCGGATGCAAGGGCAATGGAAAGCGCTACTAGATATTTATCTTCTGTTTCTATTAAATTTGATATTGTGCTATGAATCCCTTTTAATTTGGGATTTGAAAGAACTTTTTTTACATTTTGATTTGTTCCTCCACCTTGTTCTATGTAATCTGTTAAGTACTTTATTTTATAAGATATTTCTGCTAATTTCTTGCTTTTTAGAGAAATTTCATTTTGACAAGAAGTTTTTTCTTGTTCTTTTTCTTTTAGATTTTCATAAATAATTTTTAATTCATTTAAAAATTTTGTTTCGTTTGAGTTGATAAGTTCTATATCATTTTTTAATGATAAAAGTTCATTGTTAATAGATAAACTCTTTTCTTTTAGATTGGTTATGTTTTCGTGAACTTTTATATCTTTGCTTTGATATTTGCTTCTTTCGTTTAAGATATTTTTTTCTCCATTTAGTCTTTCAAGTTCTTTTGTTAATTCTATATAATCTTTATTAAGAATTGCTATTTTTTCGTTTGTTTTGTTAAGAGTTCCTTTTATTTCTTCTAAATTTGCATCTGAAAAGCTAGAATTTGTCATTAGCTTTGCTATTTCATTTTGAGTTTTTTCTATTTGTTTTTCATTTTCGTGAAAAGATATGTTTAATTTTTCTAAATCGTGGACTATTAATGCTATTTCAACATCACTAAGTTTTTCTTGATAATCTAAGTATTTTAAGGCTTCTTCTCTTTGAATTTTTAATGGTTCTATTTGAGTATCAAGCTCTGTTATTATATCTTTTATTCTAGTCATGTTATCTTTTGTTTTATCGAGTTTTCTTAAGGCTTCTTCTTTTCTTTTTTTGTATTTTAGAACTCCGGCAGCTTCTTCAAAAATTGCTCTTCTTTCATAAGGAGAACTATTTATTATATTACCTACTTCTCCTTGAGAAATTATATTAAATGCATATTTTCCTATACCACTGTCGATGAATAAATCATTTATGTCTTTTAAACGACATTTTTCATTGTTGATGAAGTATTCATTTTCTCCACTTCTGTATACTTTACGAGTTATCGATATTTCTGTGAATGGTACTTTTAAGTAAGAATCACTATTATCAAAGACTAAGGTAACTGATGCTAAGTTAAGTGGTTTTCTGCTTTTAGAACCTGAAAAAATTATGTCTGCCATGTTATTTGTTCCACGAAGTGTTTTTACTGATTGTTCTCCAAGAACCCATTTTACTGCGTCAACAATATTACTTTTACCACTTCCATTTGGTCCGACAACACAAGTGATATTATCATCTAAATTTAAATTTATTTTATCTGCAAAAGATTTAAAACCTGATGCTTTTATCTCCTTTAAATACATGAAATCCACATCCTCATTATTTTTCTATATGTAATTATAGCAAATTTTTCGCAAAATAAAAAGAAAAATAGCCTAAATATAGACTATTCTATAACAAGCACATTGTTTTGTAAGGTTATATTTTGTTATCACTTTCATCTTCTTTATCAAGTTTTACAATTTTTAAAGTATATCCCATTGGCTCCAATAACTTTATTAAAGTATTTAGTTTTGGAGAGGTCATTAAATTTTCGATTCTTGCTATTGTCTCTCTTAACAATTTAGCTTCTTGGGCTAGTTTTGCTTGTGTCAATTTTTGGTTTTTTCGAGTTTTTACAAAATCTTGAATAATATCGTATTCTAATTCCATCAGTTTTTTTTCTCTATCAATGTATTGCTTTTTATTTTCTTTTTTCATATATATCACTATATGAATTATAGTATTATTCAAAATTTTTATCAAGCTCTTTTGTCATTTTTATCCAAATATATAGAAGTGTATATTTTTTCCTAAAGGATTTTCAAAGTAGTTTCTTGAGAATAAATTCAATAATTGAATTATTTTTGATTCATCTTCTCCATCTATTTTATTTTCATCAATCCAAAGTTGTATATAACTGGAACTTATATCAACATTCCTAAGAAGTTCAGAATTGCCATGAATCATCCAAACATTTTCTGGATAAAAGGGACCAGTTAAACATGTATATTCTTCTTCATCACCCGTTTTTGCACCATAATCGTTACATAGTTCTCTTCTTTCATATTCATTTTTATAATTATAGTTTTCATCGAACCATTTAAGTTCAAAAGGATAATTTTTTTGATTAAATTCTTCACTATTTAAATCAATATTTTGGTAATCCTTATACCCTGAATTGCATAAAAAGTAGCTTTTCATATCTAATAAATGATTTACTTCTTTTACCAATTCATGAATGTGCTCATTTACAAATGATTCATCAATTTTGTAAGTTATTTTCTCATCTGTTTCAATCACTTTGTAATGACTAACATCGATATATTTTTCAATGTTTTCCTTTATTTGAGTTTTCAACTCTAAAAATCTTTCTTTGGTGGTATAGTTTTCCTTGTGTATACTTATTTTACATGCTATTCCCATAGCTACATTTCTTCCCATATTATCTCCTCCTGAATAAATTGTATCATCTATGATACAAAAGTTCAATGGTAAATTTTGGTTTTTTTAATTTTTTTGACAAAAAAAACTAAGCATTGTTGATATGCTTAATTTCTTGTTTTATTTTGAACTTTTTAAAAATATATTTATTACTTAGCGAGTTATATATCTTTACTAATTTCTTTTTATTTAGTTTTAAGTAATCTTTAAAGACTTTGTCTTTGTTTTTTAAAAGAACTGGTCCGTATTTTAGTTCAAAGTTATTGTATTTTTCTTTTCCTTTGGTGAAGACAATAATAGGATAGTATTTATCTTTATCTATTATTATTTTTTCGCCCTCTATTTTGAATCCTAAATCACAAATACTTTTTCTAAGAAAGTAATAATCATTATTTGAAGAGATGATGAGTTTATCTATTTTGTTTAAGATATTTTTATCTTTTTTTAAGATACTTACTATTGTTTTACTACCAAGACCTGAAAGAATAATTGTGTCTACTCCATCTTCATAGCTTTCTAGTCCATCTTTTTGGGTTATTTTTATATTTTTTGCATCATATTTTTTTATGTTTTCTTTTGCTATTTTTAATGGCTTTTCATTTATATCACTTGCTATGGCTTTGATATTTTTTTTATTTTTGACAACATAGATATCTAAAAGTGCATGATCACATCCAATGTCTAAAATAAAAGAGTTATCTTTTACTAAATCTCCGATAACTCTTAGTCTTTTTGAAATTTTCATTAGTCTGTTAGAAAATCCTTTAGTTTTTTGCTTCTTGATGGATGTCTCATTTTTCTTAAAGCTTTAGCTTCTATTTGTCTTATTCTTTCACGAGTTACTCCGAATATTTGTCCTACTTCTTCTAGGGTTCTACATTGTCCATCATCAAGTCCAAATCTAAGTTTTAGTACTTTTTCTTCTCTTTCTGTGAGAGTTTCAAGAACACTTCCAAGTTCTTCTTTTAGAAGTTCTGCAGTTGCGTATTCTTCAGGTGACATCATTCTTTCATCTGGTACGAAGTCTCCAAGATGAGAGTCATCTTCTTCTCCGATTGGTGTTTCAAGAGATACTGGTTCTTGACTTATTTTTATTACTTCACGTACTTTTTCTTCAGTTATACCAAGTTTATCTGCTAGTTCTTTGTCAGTTGGTTCTCTATTTAGTTCTTGAGTAAGTTGACGTTGTACTCTGGCAAGTTTATTTATTGTTTCTACCATATGAACTGGTACTCTTATTGTACGAGCTTGATCTGCTATGGCGCGAGTGATTGCTTGTCTTATCCACCAAGTAGCATAAGTTGAGAATTTATATCCTTTACTTGGATTAAACTTTTCTACTGCTTTCATTAGTCCGATATTTCCTTCTTGAATTAAATCAAGAAAAGCCATTCCACGTCCTACGTATCTTTTTGCAATTGATACTACAAGTCTTAGATTTGATTCTGCTAAAATTCTTTTAGCATCTTCATTTCCTTCTTCTACTTGAAGAGCATATTCATATTCTTCCTCACTAGTAAGTAAGTTTATTCTACCAATTTCTTTTAGATACATTCTAACTGGATCATTTATTTTTATATCTTTGTTAGAAGAATCATTTATTATTATTACATCATCATCATCTTCATCGTCTTCTGGTTCATCATTTACTTCAGTTGAAACAATTTCAATTCCATTTTGCATAAACATGTTGTAAAGTTCATCTAGTGAATCACTATCTGGTTCGATCCCTTTTAAATGTTCTGCTATTTCTTCAAATGTTACTTTGTTATCATTTTTTTTACCAAGTTCTAATAAATCTTGTTTTCTTTCTTCGAAGGATTTAATTTCATTAATCATTAAATTTCACTCCCTATTTTTACAAGTCTAATTTTTTCTAGTGCTTCTGCTTTTTTGACAGGATCTATTTCTTCATTCATTAATTCTTTTAACCTTTTTATTTCTTGGTTCATATTATATTCTCTTATCACTGCCATATAATCTTCGAATGCTTCAAAATTAGCCTCGTCATCCCCTGCAAAATTAAGTACTTCTTTTGTTAATTTTAGAAGTTCTTCTTTATCTGTTAAACTAGTAATAAAATCTGCTAAAACCAAAGAGCCATTTATTTTATAAGCATAAATTATTTCATTAGCTAAATACCTTGCTTCTTTTATTGGTAAATAGTTAAGTTTTTTTTCATAAATCTTTGTTTTTTCGTAACTATTCATCATAATATAAAGAATATTGTATGTAGCTTTTGTATACTTATTTAATTTCTTTTTGGCCACCGGTTTTGTTTTTAACGCTTCAATTTTACTACACTTTTCTATTTTTTTCAAGTTATTTTTTAAAATATTTATGTCTATATCAAATTCTAAAGCCATTTTTTTCAAGATAAACTCTTGTTTTATCTCATCTTCTTCTTGTTTTATTTCTTTTAGTACCGAGTTTATGTAATCTGTTTTATCTTCTAAATTAGAAAGATTAAGTCCATCTCTCATGTGATAAAGTTTATATTCACTGTAAGGTGTTGCGTTTTCATAAAGACTTCTATAATCTTTTACGCCATATTTTAAGATATATTCATCTGGGTCTAAGTCTTCTTTTAGGGATATGACAAAGACATTGCATCCTGCATTTGTTAGATCTTCTCCGACACTTAGAGTGGCTTTTTTTCCGGCACTATCACCATCTAAAGATATGTATATATTAGTGGATAGTCTTTTTAAAAGATTTATCTGTTCTTTAGTAAGGGCTGTTCCCATGAGTGCTACTACGTTTTTTATTCCAACAGAATAAAGTCTTATTACATCCATGAATCCTTCGACTAAAATGACATTTTTAGATAAACGAACGTGTTCTTTAGCATTGTAATAATTATATAGAAGTTCACCTTTTTTGAAGATTGGAGTTTCTTTGGTGTTGATGTATTTACTTCCTTCGCTAGTGTTATAAATTCTACCAGAGAATCCTACTGGTCTGTTATTAGTATCAAAAAGTGGAAACATGATTCTGTTAAAATATAAATCATTATATCCTGTTCCTAGACCATATTTTTCTATTTCCATACTGCTGTAGTCTTTTTTTGTTAATACTTTAGTAAGGGCATCTTTATCTAGAGCAAGTCCTATTTTAAATTCTTTGATTAAGTCTTTTGATATTTTTCTTTTTTCTAGGTATTCTATAGCATTTTTTCCTAAACTACTATTAATATTATTTTGATATAGTTTAAGGGCTAAGTCATACATTTTGTAATATTTATCAAATTTAGTAGAGGTATTTTTAACATTTCCTGTATTAAAGTCAATACCTGCTCTTTTAGCAAGGATAGAAAGTGCTTCTCTAAAATCAACATTTTCATATTCCATAACAAATGTTATTACATTACCACTTGCCCCACAAGAGAAACATTTATATATTTGTTTATCACTTGAAACACTCATACTAGGATTGGTATCATCATGAAATGGACAAACTCCAAAATAGTTCTTTCCTTTTTTAGTTAGAGGTAGATAACTTGAGATTACATCAACTATGTCATTTGCTTTTCTTATTTCATTTACTTTATCGTCCATAGTCTACCTCCTTTAAATCAATATATATTATACAACTAAAATTTAAAAAATAAAAGAAGTTTTCTATCTATTGTTTGAAGTCCAAGTATTTATCTAAAAACTCATTTACTTCTTGATAGTAATCTTCTTCATTTTCTAACAATTTCATAAATTTATTAATTAAGATTTGTTTTCTTTGATACTTTTCATATGAAGATGTTGCTAACTTTAAATACAAATTAAAGTTTTCATTATTAAAAAATTTTTCAAGTAAAATATTATTTTTTTCAATTACTATAAAACTTATATCTAATTTTTTTAATCTATCTATAACTTTATCATAACTTGCACTTCCAAATGATACTATATCTTTAATATATTTATACTCAAACAAATACCATATAATTTTAGCATCATCGGAAAACGTTTTATAAAAAATTCCTTCTTTTATGATTATTAAACTATTAGAATACTTTTCTTTGTATAAATTATACAAATCTATGCTTTTCATCTTAAAACTCCTCTTTTCTTTTTTATCGCAAATAAAATAACCATAATAACTGGCATATGATTTAAAAAACTTTGTTTTATCTTTAAAATATAAATACTTAAGTTTTCTTTTTATTTTATAATATGTCTTTTTATTATAGTTAACTTTTAATTTATTATTTACTACTTTATATTTGTAACCTAAAAAATTTATTCCTTTATCTAGTCTGTAAATATTACTTTTTTTATTAAGTAAAAGCTTATTTTCATTTAGTTTTGCTTCTATTTTCTTCCAAATTGTTTTTAAGTTTTCTTTATTTGTGTCAAGTATTAAATAGTCATCCATATAGTGCAGAAAATATTTGCATTTCAATTCTTCTTTTATAAAATGATCTATATCATTAAGATAAAAAATTGCTAAAAACTGACTTGTCATTGCTCCGATACTTAATCCTTTGTTGTTTTTATATTCAGGAATATCTATATTATACTTTTTGTTATAAAATGATACTTTTTTGTTCACATACTCTTTATTAGTTTCACTAATTAAGAGTTTTATAAGATTTATTACACTTTGATCTTTTATTTTTCTTTTTAATTTTTCCAGTAAAATATTGTGATCAATTGAATAAAAGTATTTACTTATATCTAGTTTTAAACAATATATTAGTTTATCTTTGTTGTTTATTATTAATTTATTAAAGTATTTTATTAATAATTTGTTAGCATAACTTGTTCCTTTTCCTTTTCTTGTTGCAACGTTTTGTTCTATTAAGGACGACTCTAAGTAAGGAATAAGATAATAGTTTGTTATAAAATGATTAACTATTTTATCTGTTATTGTTTGACTTGATACAAGTCTTGGTTTTGGTTCAAATATCATAAATATTTTATACTTGCTTGGTTTATATGTTTTATCGTATAAACTATTATATATATAATTTATATTGGTGCTTAAATTTAATGAAAACTTGTATACTTCTTTTTTATTTTTGCATGTTTTTTTAACAATATCCCACATTTTATAGAGATTGTCTATAGTTAAATGTTCATAATAAATGTTTTTAGTTTTTTTCTTCTTTAAATTTCCATCCATAAACAATATTTTTGATGTTTCCCAATTTAGATATTGCTACATCTAAATTATGTTTTTTGATTTTTTCTATTTCTCTTAATCTGTAAAGCAACATATCAATAAGAGAAATAGTCACTTGGAGTTCTGTTAAATATTTCATTCTTATGTTTCCTTTATTGTAACTTGCATAAAACATATTTTTTGGTAGCATATATATTTCATCTAATAGTTTTATTCTTATGTTTCTATAAACACTTGGAATATTGTTAACTATATACTTTTCAGTATAATCTTGGAAGTCTGCTATTTTATTATACAAACTATAATTTTGATTATTCATAAACTTTCTCCTTGTGTACCTAAAACTATTGCAATTTTTATAATGCTTTTATAACTGCAATAGTTTGTATACACGATTTTTGGATATATTTCCATAGAATTACACCTGTTTCACTAAGGAATGCTAAACTTTACCCTTAACAATATTTGCTAAAAGTTTAGCGGGTAGTAAGTGAAAATGAGGGACGGACGCCGCCAACATTGTCAACATTGTCGTCATTCAGGTTGCCATCGGAATTCACGTTCGAGACGTTAGCGTCATTGTCATTGAAGTCATTAGGCGAGGACAGCCATAGCATTTTTAACGGTATAATCCTAAGCTAAACTATTGTAAAAATAGATTAACCCTTTTTTTATTTTGCCCGCTCGAAGGGTTTCTCGCGGGAGCAGTGCCATCTTCAAAAGAAGATGAGTTTGGGACATATTAAACCGGAGGTGTTTCTTTATATTCTGTTTCTATCAAATATGGATTATTTACTGTACCATCTCCTCCAGATGGAGTTGTCCCAAGTTTTAGTGAAATGGAGGGACGGACGCCGATAGCAAAGTCAACAACGTCGTAATCCAGGGCGCCATCGGAATCCACGCCCGAGACGTAAGCGCCATAGTCATAGAAGTCAAAAGGCGAGGACAGCCAGTACCATGATCCTGTTGTTAAATAACTACTTTCACTATATCCTGGAAGACCATGACCTGCTAGGGTTGCTTCTTCTCCTGTTAATAATCCTACTGGATAAGTTAATTTACCATTTCCTTTTGTTCCTACTGTAAAGCTATCATTTTTATTTGTACACTTTACACTTGGATTGATTGCTTTTCCTGAATCATACCAATCAATTATCTCTTCTATTTTAAAGGATAGAAGAGTATTGTCATCAGTTGCATTTGTTACATCAGCATTAGTATCTTTATTAAAGCCTCCTATATTGTAAATTGATCTATCATTGCACCAGATAGTATCTTCTAATAAAGATGTTTTTGAGTTCATATTTTCTGAATACCAATTATCTATATATGATTTTATAGTTGAATCATTTGCATTACTACTATTTGTTAACATTTCATTTAAGGCTTCATCTATATTTACTCCACCAGTTAGTAATAATGAATATACATATCCACTTTCACTAAAATATATATAATATACTTCTGAGCATGAATCCCCCTCATTAAAACATGTATAATGATGATTATTTCCAATTGTTTTGTAATCTGCATCGTAACTTGTACTTGTTATTGTATCTTTTAAGGTGTATGTTCCATTTGAATATGTTACATCATTTCCATATATGATTGTATTTGTATTACCTGACATATTTACACTATATTTTGTATATCTTGTTCCGTACATATATCCTACATCTGCTGGGCTAGATGTTGTTTCTGCAACTGCAGCTATTTGTCTTGATTTAATATTTTCTTCTTCACCCTGTTTTTCTAGTGTTGTTACTGAAACATCACTATTTTCATTATTTGAAAGTGGTGCAGCAGATTCAATATAATTAAATTCACTATCCCCTATTGTAGATGCATCTCCTGTATTGTTACAACTTCCATCATATTCTCCATTATATATTAGTTTTATTCCTCCTGTTTCAGTTGTTCTTACTATCTTCCAGCAGAAATTATTGAACGCAACGTTATTATTATTTACTTCTCCTCTATAGTAATATATTGGATATTCTCCATTTGTTCCTGTTCCTGCTCTTTGATATATTCCTTTTCCATTTGTATCAGATGGTGCTTCTGCAAAGTTTATTCCTGTTGATGAAGATACATATGTACTTGAAACATTATCTAGAACACTATTATCTGCGATTGTTTTTGTTAAACCAGTTAAAAAGTTTTCTCCTCCGTTTACTCCTATTTTAAACTTATATTCTAGTTTTGTGTTTTCATCCCAACTTGATGCATCTGTTTCTCCATCTATCCATACTCTTAATTTAAATTTATCTGTTATTTTAGTTAAGTCTTTACTATGAGTATTTGTTTTTCCATATAATGAATAGTTACTTAGCTCACTTATTTTAGTTGGACTTATTAATTCATTATCACTATAGTCTGTTAAATATACTTTCACCTGACTATCATTTAGAGAAGTGTATCCACTTGAAGCACTTAATTTTTCTATTTTTATTTCATAACCAAGATTCATATCTCTACTTGCTTTAGTGGTTACTGCAAAATCAAATGTATCTAATGTTTTACCTTCATTATCACTTATCGGCAACTGATTAGTTATGTTTATTAAGTTTGTATTACTTTCTAAAAGCTCTAATGAAATTTCTCCAGTTTCTAGTTTGTTAATTTGTCCTAGAAAGCCATAATTCCACACAGCAAAACTTATGCCAACACAAAGCATAAGTAAAATTATCACTAATGAAATTGTTACTTTTCTTCTTTTATTATCCTCATTGTTTATAGAGGTTTTAGTTAAATTTGCCCCCCCTGACGAACATTTGTTTGATTTCTTGAATAATTTTTTCATAGTTTTACTCCTTTTTTTGTAAGAAAAAAGTAAATTTTTTCTACTTTTTATTTTTTATAATTTAATATTACACTTTTTCTTAAGAAAAAACAAGTCTTTTTATTTTATAATTTATTTTCGTTTCTCTAGTTTCTTTTTTAAGTTCCTGTTATGGCCGGAATCGCCGCTTTTTTAAGTTCCTGTTAAAGCCGGAATCGCTTCTTTTTTAAGTTCCTCTTATAGTGGGAATCACTAGCTTTTTTATTTATTATCTATTTTTTTTAGAAAAGCACTTAATGATTCGTTTTCTTTGTCTTTTTTACATTCTTCGTATGTTCCTATTTTTTCTACTTTTCCTTTGTTTATAAATACTATTTTTGGATTTAATCTTTGGATGAATCTCATTTCGTGGCTTACTATTACTATAGTCATACCACTTTTACTTAACATTTCTATGGAATCGAATACTTCATCTACCATTTCTGGATCAAGAGCGGATGTTGGTTCGTCAAATAGAAGTATTTCTGGGTTCATCATTAGGGCTCTTGTTATTGCTACTCTTTGTTTTTGTCCTCCGGATAGGTTATCTGGGTATTCGTTTTGTTTATCTAGGATACCATATTTTTTTAATAGTTCTCTTGCTTTTTTAACTGCTTCTTTTTCTGTCATTAGTTTCTTTTTTACTGGTACTAGTGTTAGGTTTTTTAAGATTGTAAGATGGGGAAATAGGTTAAAACTTTGGAATACCATTCCTACTTTTTCTCTTATTTTATTTATGTTTTCTTCAGTTAATTTTTCTCCTTTAAAGATTATTTCTCCTTTATCTGGTGTTATTAACATGTTTAAACATTTTAGAATTGTTGTTTTTCCACTTCCAGATGGGCCGATTATTAGAACTGTTTCTCCTTTTTCTATGTTTATGTTTACGTTTTTTAAGACTGTTTTATCTCCAAATGTTTTATATATATTTTTAGCTTCAAGCATTTTTAGCACCTCTTTTTTCAAATTTACTTATAATTTTTGATAATCCTAGGGTCATTATTAGATATATTATTGCTGTTATTATAAGTGGAAAGAAGTAGTTATATGTTCTTGATGATATTATGTCTCCGGCTTTAGTTAACTCTATTATACCGATGTATCCTGCGACAGATGTTTCTTTTAGTAGTGTTATAAATTCGTTACCTAAGGCTGGCATTACGTTTTTTATTGCTTGTGGAAGAATTATCATTCTCATTGTTTCTTTATATGTTAAGCCTAGTGCTCTTCCTCCATCCATTTGTCCTTTATCCATTGAGGAGATACCTGCTCTTATTATTTCTGATACGTATGCTGATGAGTTAAGTCCAAATGCTATGACTCCTACTAAAACTATGTTTATGTCTACTGTTGCAAATATTATGTAATAGATAATCATAAGTTGTAATAGTACTGGAGTTCCTCTTATTATGGTTACATATAGTTTGGCTATTTGATTTAGAATTGGTAGTTTTTTGTTATTATCATAGTTATTTCTTATTAATGCTATTACAAGTCCTAGAAGTATACCTATTATAACTGCAAAAAGTGCCATTATAATAGTGTTTTTAACTCCTTCTAATATATAAAGATAACGATCATCATATATTATTGAGTTATAGAAATCACTTTTTATATCTAGAATCATTTTGTATACTCTATAGTCCAGCTGTCTACTTGTCCATTTGATATTACTTCTTCTAAAACTTCGTTTATTGCATTAAGCATTTCTGTATTTCCTTTTTTTACTACCATTCCATATTTATCTTCGAGCAATTCTTTGTCTAACATTTTTAAATTTTGATTTGTTTTTAATATTTCATTTGCAGGTAAGGAGTCCATTACTATGGCTTCTACTTTATTTGCTTTTAGGTCTTCAACTAAACTTAGATATTTCTTTTGTCTTACTAAGTTTTTGTCTTGCATTTTTTCAGATAAGTAAAGATCTGCGACTGTTCCTAGTTGTACTCCTACTTTTTTGTTATAAATCATGTTTGGATCTGTTATAGTGCTATTTTTCTTTACTATTACTACTTGTTTGCTGGTTGCATATTCTATAGAAAAATCTACTTGTTTTTGTCTTTCTTCTGTTATACTCATTCCTGCGGCTGCAAAATCTGCTTTTCCTTTTTGGACTTCATTTATGATTGAGTCAAAGGCTACGTCTTTTATTTCAAGTTTTTTGCCCATTTTTTCTGCTACTTTTTTAGCTATTTCTACATCTACTCCTACTATTTCTTTGTTTTCATAATATTCATATGGTGCAAATCCTGCTTCTGTTACCATTACTAAGGTGTCATCTTTTGAGCATCCACACAAAAATATACACACAATTCCTAGTAGAATTATGTAAGTTTTTTTCATTATTATCACTCCTACTTTCAAATACAATTATACTCTTTTATGTTACTTATGAAAAGTTTTTTAGACATATTTTTTATTTAGATTATATAAATGTTAAATTCTAAGTAAAATACATATTAATTGTTTGCTTTTAAAAATCTACATGATTAATAAAAATTAAATAAAAGAAAATATTTATTTTCAACATATGATAATTGGTGTATAATAAGTTTAGTAAATAAAACAATTAGTTATTTTATTAATAAATTTGAAAGGAGTATTTCTATGATTCTTAGAGCTTTTTGTGAAACAAGTAATGTTCTTCAGATATTTTATTTTATAAATA
>JBJEYJ010000031.1:0-3285 GCA_051886655.1 Bacilli bacterium
ACATAAGTATTTATATTAAGCAAATGACTACCGTATCAAGCTATTAAGTGATATACGTATATTGTGGATCTTGATAAAAGTGTATTTAATGTTTTGTCAGAATATTATATATACTTTAAGTAACACAGAAAAAGGATTTCATTACTGACAAATGGAATTTTTTTTATGCAAAAAAATAAATGTCAACTTTTTAGGTTGACAAGCATATTTTTATTGTGTATAATACATATCAGATTGAAAGGAGCGATTAAAATGGCAGTAAAAATTAGATTAACAAGAATGGGTTCAAAGAAAAGACCAAGCTATCGTATAGTAGCAACAGATTCTAGATCTCCAAGAGATGGAAAATATCTTGAATTAATAGGATTCTATAACCCACTTACAGATCCAGCTGAAATAAAAGTAAATGAAGAAGTAGCTTTAAAATGGCTAAGAAATGGAGCTATTTTAACAGATACAGCAAAAGATTTATTAAGCAAAGCTGGAGTTATGAAAAAATTCCATGAAGAAAGACAAAGTAAATAATGGATTTATTAAAACTAACAGAAGAAATTATATTATCCTTAGTACAAGATAAAGACATAGTAGCAGTAAAAGAATTTCAGGCAGAAAACGAAAACGAAGTACTTTTAGAAGTAGTAATTTCTGAATCTGATATGCCTAGAGTAATAGGAAAAAGTGGGAAAGTAATAAATTCAATAAGAACAATAGTTCAAGCAAGTAGCTATCTAAAAGACAATAAAAAAGTAAAAATTAACATAGATAGCATTTAACCTATTGACAAAAGAATAATTTTAAGTATAATTATAAGTGTCCTTTAAAGGATCGCTTATCTGGGGAATTAGCTCAGCTGGCTAGAGCGCCTGCCTTGCACGCAGGAGGCCAAGGGTTCGAATCCCTTATTCTCCACCAATATGTAATCAAACTCTTGTAACTCAAGAGTTTTTATTTTGTTTTCATTTTTCAAACACACTATCAAACCCACTTTTTATAAATTATTCCGATCTAATTACAACAAACATTTATTTAGAAACAACAATATGTACAAAAAATATCATTTGTTTCGTAACAAAACTAAGTGATATTTTCTTAAAAACAAAATTAGCACTCATACTTGACAAGTGCTAATTTTGTGTTATATAATTCAACTAGAGGTGATATTATGTATAATCAAAATGAAGAAGAAAATGTATTAGAAAAATATGGTAGAAATATCACAAGTGATATAAATGACAGAAAAGTAGATCCAATAATTGGACGTGATGATGAAATACGAAGTATAACTCGCATTCTATCAAGAAAAACCAAAAACAACCCAGTTCTGATCGGAGAACCAGGAGTAGGAAAAACAGCAATAGTTGAAGGTCTAGCTCAAAGAATAGTAAAAGGAGATGTGCCTGCTTCCTTAAAAGGAAAAACCATATGGGAACTAGACATGGCTGCACTAATTGCCGGAGCAAAATATCGAGGAGAATTCGAAGAAAGACTCAAAAAAATTCTTGAAGAAATAAAAAAATCCGAAGGAGAAATCATCATGTTCATAGATGAAATCCACACCATAGTAGGAACCGGAGCTATAGAAGGTGCCATGGACACAGGAAATATCCTAAAACCAATGCTTGCCAGAGGAGAAATTCATGTAATCGGAGCAACAACATTAAACGAATATCGTAAATACATAGAAAAAGATGGAGCACTAGAAAGAAGATTTCAAAAAATAATAGTAAGCGAGCCAACTGTCGAAGATACTATTGCAATCCTGCGAGGCTTAAAAGAAAGATTTGAAATTCACCATGGAGTGTCAATCAGTGATAAAGCACTAGTATCTTCAGCAACTATGTCAAATAGATACATAACAGATAGATACCTGCCAGATAAAGCCATAGACTTAGTAGATGAAGCCTGTGCAACAATAAGAGTACAAATGGATAGTGTTCCAACAGAACTTGATAAACTAACAAGAAAGATAATGAAATTAGAAATAGAAAAAGAAGCAATTAAAAAAGAAAAAGATGAAATTTCTAAAAAAAGAAAAGAAGAGATAAATCAAGAACTATCAAAATTAAAAGAAGAAGAAAAAGTTTTAAAAGAAGATTGGAATAAAGAAAAAGAAATAAACAAAAACATAAAAGACAAAAAAAGTGAAATAGATAAAAAAAGATTTGAATTAGAACAAGCAGAAAATAATTATGATTTAGAAACTGCAGCAAGATTAAGACATGGAACTATACCAAAACTAGAAAAAGAACTTGAAAATCTAAAAAAACAAAATAATAATAAACTACTAAGCGACACAGTAACAAGTGATAGCATCGCAGACATTATAAGCAAATGGACAAATATTCCAATCACTAAATTAATAAGTAGTGAAAAAGAAAAAATCCTAAATTTGGAAAGCAATTTAAACAAGAGAGTAAAAGGCCAAAAAGAAGCATTAGAGCTAATAAGTGATGCCATAATTAGATCACGAAGTGGCATAAAAGACCCAGAAAAACCAATAGGTTCATTTATCTTCCTTGGGCCAACTGGAGTAGGAAAAACCGAAGTCGCAAAAAGCTTAGCATACGAACTATTTGATGACGAACACCACTTAATAAGAATTGATATGTCAGAATACATGGAAAAATACTCAGTATCAAGACTAATCGGCGCAGCCCCAGGATACATAGGATACGAAGAAGGAGGCCAATTAACCGAAGCAGTAAGAAGAAATCCTTATAGTATAGTACTATTCGATGAAATAGAAAAAGCTCATCCAGATGTATTAAATCTTTTGCTTCAAATATTAGATGATGGTAGACTAACAGATTCAAATGGTAGAACAGTAGATTTTAAAAACACCATAATTATCATGACTTCAAACATTGGTAGTGAATATATCCTAAATGGAGAAGACGAAAAAGTATTACCAGAATTAAACAAATACTTTAAACCAGAATTTATCAACAGAATAGATGAAATAGTAGTATTCAAAAAACTAAGTAAAGAAGTTCTATATGAAGTTTTAGATAAAATGATAAATGAAATAGATAGAAGGCTAATAGATTTAAACATAAAAATAAAACTATCACAAAAAACCAAAGATTACTTCATAGAAAATGGTTATGACGAATACTTCGGAGCAAGACCACTAAAAAGGCTAATCAATAGAAGTCTAGAAACAAAACTTGCAAAACTTTTAATAGAAAACAAAATAAAACCAAACAAAGAAGTAACTATTGATGTAAAAAATAATGAATTAACAATAAACCAAGAAGCATAGAGCTTCTTTTTCTTATCTAAAAA
>JBJEYJ010000032.1:0-3266 GCA_051886655.1 Bacilli bacterium
AGTATATAAAAAACTTACATTTAGGTAATAAAATGTGCGGACACTTAATATTTCCATTTATAAAAATCACTTTTTGGTAAAAAATACTTGTTTAAAATAGATTTTTCTGATATACTTTCTATGAAAGTAGGGTTGTGTATGAAAAGTGATATAAATAAAAAAGGTTTTACAATGATTGAAATTTTAGTGGTTGTGGCTATTTTATCCGTTTTAAGTGTTGTAGTTATTGGTTTGATTACTCATTATATTAATAAAGGAAAAAATGAGTATGATAATTCTTTAGAAAATCAATTTCTTTTAGCAGGAAAGGATTATTATTCTAATTATCCAAATGAATTGCCTAAAAAAACAGGTGAAAGTAATTTTGTTTCATTAGCTGAACTTAAATCTTTAAATATAGTTAAAAATGATTTTGTTGATTCTGATAATAACAAGTGTTCAAATGCAGATAGTTTAGTTATGATAACTAATAATGGAGAAAAGAAATATACATATAACGCTTGTTTAGTTTGTCCAGGAAGTTCTAGATTTTCAAATAATGATATGTGTACTAGCTTTAGTTATGAAGAAATTACCACTTGTAAAATAATTGAAAGTGATAATGATGGATACATAGTATATGATAAAGATGGTAAAAGTAAAGAATATACTTCTCCACTTGATGCTGTAGAGGCATATATTAATGCAGGATGCTATCATCCTGGAGGAACTTGCACTTCTGGAACAATTGATGGAATTAATTTCTATTATGGTGAAAATGATGGTGAAAATTATAAAGTTTATGAAAATAAAGAGGCTGCACAAAATGCTGGAGAATGTCAACCAGACACTACTAGTTGCCCTGAATCGAATTATTCTATAACACCTAGTTACTATAATTTAAGTTCATGTACAAGTTCGTATAAATGCGCTATGAATACTAATAGTTTTTCAAATATATCAAGTTTAATAACTGGTTTAAATGCTGGGGTTGATGAGAATATTAGTACTGATAAAACTTATTATTCTTATTATCTTAACAACTCTGCATTTAATACTATAACTACAGAAAATAAATCTGTTAATTCTACTCCAAGTTATAGTTCTTCTGGCACTAATGCTACAGTTACAGAGTATTTTAAAGATGTTAGAAAAAAAAGATCGACATTACTTAATAGTTCATATTCCTATGTTAATAAAAACAAAGCAATTCCTGCTGAATATTCATTCCAACTTGGTAGCAGTGGTAAGAAAGCTACGATTACTAATCCTTATAAAATGAGTTGGGCGGATGTAAAAAAATGGGGTTCAGATTATTATACTTATGCAACACCTGGAGAAGTTTCGTTAGCGAAAGAGGCTGCAAAAGGGAAGTATAAAGCTAGATATTATAATGTGGGAACTTATAATGGTAATAATGTCGATGTTGTAATGACTCTTGTTGGTTTTGGTGGTTGTAAACTTAGTTCAGGTACTTCCAAATGTGGTATATGGTTTGGAAATAAAATATTAGATATATACTCTATTGGAGTTGAAAAGATTACAGTTAAATATAATTTTTATATAGCAGGAACAAATACACCAATATACGTTAAGGGATATACTACTTATTGGGATATTGATGCTCATCAAGGTATACATTTTGTGAAAAATACAACAGGTTTATATGTTTATAGTGGTAATGCAACTTATATATCAAGTGTAAATGGGGCTCCTTATATTTATGATTATTATGATAAAAAATATTCTGGTTATAATGGAGCAGGGGCAGTTTCTGAAACATTTGCAGGAACTTATATGCAAAAGACATTTACATTTATGAGTGGTAGAGGAACTAATTATTCTAAAATAACTTCGTCAAAAGGACATATTTATCATAGTACTATTCCTGCTGGTATAAGTATGTCATATTATTCTGGTGCTAATACAAGTTCTGTTTTGAAAAATGGTAGTGAAGTAAAATATATATTACGTTTCTCTAATCCTACTTCTAGTTCTAAATCTGTTAAAGTTACTATTAATACTGATAAAATGGTGTATGTGTCAGGTAGTGCTAAATTTAGTGATGGAACAAAGAAAAATCCTAGTGTAAGTGGCAATACTCTTACTTGGACTAAAACTATAGGTGCACTTAAAACAGATTACGTTATATTTACTTTGAAAGTCCCTGATAAAAGTGCTTGCGGAGAAGTTGTTGCGCCTTCTGCTAAGTCAGTAGTGGGTTCTACTACTTATACTGCTTCTAGTTTAACTAATCCTGTTATTTGTCCGCAACTACAAACCCCAACTTGTATTGAATAGTGGACATAAATCCAAAAAAATGATAAACAAATTTTAAGCAAGTTAGTGTAATTTAAAGGCTCTTTGTCAAATAGTGGGTGTAAGCCCAAAAATTGATAAAGAAATTTGAACGAGTTAGTGTAATTTATGGCTCTTCACGATTGAGTGGGGTGAAAATTAAAAGGGGCTACACGATTGAGTGGGGTCCCTCTTTTATGTTAAACAACACGATTGAGTGGGGTCAATTTTTTGAAAAGCTACACTTTTTACTGGGGTGTAGTTTTTAAATTCTACACGATTGAGTGGGGTATATGAGATAATCCTTATGTAACAATAGTTACAAGAAGGAGGAAGTAAAAAAATGAAAAAAGAAGAAATAAGAACATTACTTAGTTTAGATGCAACTATTGATATTGTTAAAGTTGAATCAGTAAAAGAAAAAGGAAGAAATGTTAAATATGTTCATATTAAGTCTAATAAGAAAAAGGTTAGATGTACAAATTGTAATAATTTTAGTAATAAAATTCATGACTATTTAAAGCTATGTAAAATAACATATCTAAAAAATTCTGGAGAAGATACATATTTAATAGTACATAAAAGAAGATTTGAATGTAAATATTGTAAAAAATCATTTACTGAAGATTTAGGATTAAATAGTAAAAAAAGTAGTATATCAAATAAAACAAAACAGATGATATTAAAAGAGTGCTTAGATAGAGATAAAACATTAAAAGCAATAGCTAATGATTGTAATACCTCGGTAGATACGGTAAGAGAAACATTTTTAGAAGCAATGAAAAATTATCCAGATAATATAGAATTTTTGCCTGAAGTAATATCATTTGATGAAGTATCAACACATACAAAAGCAGGATTATATTCCTTTGTTTTAAATGATCCAATACATAGAATAACTTTAGATATATTAAAAAGCAGAAAAAAAGAATATCTAGTTAATTACTTTTCAAAAGTAAAAAACAGATATTCAGTTAAAGTAGTAATAT
>JBJEYJ010000033.1:0-13902 GCA_051886655.1 Bacilli bacterium
CAGTACTGATACTGATAATTTCTATTAACCGGAGAAAACTCTCCCATATTTATATAATAAGAATAAACCTTACTCAGGGCATCATACCTAGCATGAAAACTATCAGAGACTAAAGAGACTTCTTTAACATATATTTCACCATCAAAACTATTATTAAGATACTTCTTAAGATTATAAGCTTTAATTTTTCTATCAAGATCAAAATGTGCACATTGCATAAGAGCATGAACACCCTTATCAGTTCTACCTGAAGCACAAATACTAACCAAAGAACCATTTAATGTAGTAAGAGCACTTTCTAAAGAACCTTGCACTGTTTTTAAACCATTCTGTCTTTGAAATCCATTAAAACAAGATCCATCATAAGAAAAAGTTATAAAATACCTCATTTCTTCTTTCTCCTCTGAATATTATAAGTAATTCTAAGAAGTCTTTTAATAGAAACAAATCTACTAAAGAAAACACCCATCTTAACCTTAAATCCCGGAACTATAACAAGTTTTCCTTCTCTCAAAAACTTATCAATAGCATATCTAGCAACATATCTAGATGGTAAAGATGATATATTAAATTTAACTCCTGCAACATTATTAAAATTAGTATCAACAGGCCCTGGACACAAAACAGAAACTCTAACCTTAGATTTATTACGACGAAGTTCTTCTGCTATTGCAAGAGTAAAAGAAGTAACATAACTTTTAGTAGCATAATAACAACTCATAAGAGGACCACCCTTAAGAAGACCTGCACTACTTGCAACATTTAAAATGTAACCCTTATTCTTCTTAACCATATCTTTAAGAAACATACGAGTTAAAATATGTACTGCTTTTATATTAACATCAATCATATCAAGCTCAGTAAGTAAAGAAACAGAATTATAATCCCCGAATAGACCAAAGCCAGCATTATTAATAAGTACATCAATATTCTCGTTTTTACAAACCATATACAAATCCTTAGCACGTTTCTCATCAGCTAAATCAATCACAACAACCTTAACTTTAGTCTTCAAAGAAGATTGTAACTCTTCAAGCTTTTCTTTATCTCTAGAAGCTAAAACAAGATCAAAACCAAGCTCACTTAAATAAATAGCCATCTCCCTACCAATTCCAGAAGAAGCTCCAGTAATAAGTGCTTTCATACCTCACCAACTCCATCTACATTATACCATAAGAAACAAGGAAAATAAACAAAAAAACTAGCATTACACTAGTTCTATAATCACCATTAAAGCGTCATCTCCACGTCTTTCATCAAGCTTTAATATTCTTGTATATCCACCATTACGATCCTTGTAACGAGGAGCAAGTTCATCAAATAATTTCTTAGTAGCTTCTTTATTATTCATTAAAAACGCTGCAGCTTTTCTACGAGAAACTAAACTACCATTTTTAGCATAAGTAATCATTTTATCTAAACATCTTCTAGTTTCCTTAGCTCTAGCTTCAGTAGTTTCTATTCTTTCATTCATAATAAGACTAATAGTAAGATTAGCTAACATACTTCTTCTATGCTTATTATCTACACCTAACTTTCTCATTATAATACTCCTTTCGTTAATCGTCTTCTCTTAAAGTAAGATCAAGTTCTTTAACTTTATCAAGAACTTCTTTTAAAGATTTCTTACCTAAATTTCTAATTTTCATAACTTCTGAATCAGATTTATTAACTAAATCTTGTAAAGTATGAATACCTGCTCTTTTCAAACAATTGTAAGCACGAACAGAGAAATCTAAATCCTCAATAGCAGTTTCTAACGCTTTTTGTTTAGGATCTTCTTTCTTTTCAATCATCATACCAGTAGCATCTGCTATATCATCAAGTTTAGTAACAAGTTCTAAATGTTCAATTAAAATTCTTGAAGCAAGTGCAATAGCTTCTTCTGGTTTCATTGAAGCATTAGTCCATACTTCCATAACAAGTTTGTCATAACTTTCATCTTGCCCAACACGAGCATCTTGAACTTCATATGCAACTCTTTCAATTGGAGAATATAAAGAATCAATAGCTATAACTCCAATTTTCTTATCTTCAAGAAGTTTCTTATTTTCTTCAGCACGAACATAACCTCTTCCAGAAGAAACAGTCATTTCCATATCAAGTTTTCCGCCCTTAGCAAGTGTTGCAATAACTTTATCCTTGTTAATAATTTCAACATCTGGATCACATACAAAATCCCCAGCAGTAATTACACCTTCTGAATCTGCAGAAACTCTAATTACTTTATCTTCTTTACAATGTTTTTTAATAACTACATCTTTTAAATTAAGAACAATTGTAGTTACATCTTCAATAACACCTTCAATTGTTTGAAATTCATGTAAAACTCCATCAATTTTAACACTAGTAATAGCACTACCAGGAAGTGAAGATAACATTACTCTTCTAAGAGCATTCCCAATAGTATAACCAAAACCTCTTTCAAGTGGTTCTAGTTCAAATTTTCCATAATTATTTTTTTCTACATAATCTGTAATTTTATAATTTGGTTTTTCAAATTGAATCATAGGTTCCCCTCCTTTAATTAGTTACGTGGTCTCTTAGGTGGACGACATCCATTATGAGGAATTGGAGTCACATCAGATATAGACATAACTTCAAGTCCAGCAACTTCAAGTGATCTAACAGCAGTATCTCTACCAGGTCCAACACCTTTAACAACTACATTTACTTTACGCATACCCATATCGTATGCTTCTTTAGCAGTTTTTTCAGCAGCAATTCCTGCAGCATATGGAGTAGATTTTTTACTACCTTTAAAACCAACTGCTCCTGGAGCTGCCCAAGTAAGAGCATTCCCATCTTTATCAGTAATAGTTATAACTGTATTATTAAATGTTGCATGAACATGAACAACACCTTCAGGAACGTTCTTTTTAACTTTTCTTTTTCTTTGTTTATAAGCCATAGTTTAACCTCCTTAAACTTAAAATTAATATATTATTTCTTTTTATTAGCAACAACTTTTCCTCTACCCTTACGAGTATGAGCATTTCTGTTAGTTCTTTGTCCTCTTACAGGTAATCCTCTTCTATGACGATGTCCTTGATAAGAACCCATTTCCATTTTACTCTTAATATTCATGGAAACTTCACGTCTTAAATCACCTTCAGTAACATATTTATTTAACTCTTCACGAATTAAACCAAGTTCTTCATTTGTTAAATCTTTAGTTCTTTTATTTGGATCAATTTTAACTGCTTCAACTATTTTTTCAGCAGTAGTTCTACCAACTCCATAAACATAAGTTAAAGAAATAACAATTTTTTTATTATTTGGTATTTCAACACCTTTAATACGAGCCATAATTTTCCTCCTTACTAACCTTGGGTTTGTTTGTGTTTTGGATTTTCACAAATAACCATTACTTTTCCTTTACGTTTAATTATCCTACACTTAGGACAAATTTTCTTTACTGATGCACTAACTTTCATTTTTTATCCCTCCTACTTTCTATAGGTTATACGCCCACGTGTTAAATCATATGGGGAAAGTTCAATCATAACTTTATCACCTGGAGCAATACGAATGTAATTCATTCTCATTTTTCCAGAAACGTGAGCTTCAATAACATGACCATTAGATAGTTCTACCTTAAAGTTTCCTCCAGGTATAACTTCTAAAACTTTTCCCTCAACTTCGATTACATCACTTTTTGCCACTATCGCATCACTCCTGTCAAAATTTTGTATCCATCATCAGTAACAACTACTGTATGTTCAAAGTGTGCTGATGGACTATAATCTTCAGTTTCAATAGTCCAATTATCATCTAATATAACAATATTAGGACTACCTAAATTAAGCATTGGTTCAATTGCAAGAACCATACCTTTCTTAAGTTTTGGTCCAGTACCTGCTTCTCCAAAATTAGGAATATCTGGATCTTCATGAATACTAGTACCAACTCCATGACCTACAAGTTCTTTAACAACTCCAAGGCCATACTCTAAAGCATAATTTTCTATCGCGCTTGAAATATCTCCAATTCTATTACCAGGCTTAACTTCTGCAAGTCCCATTTCCAAAGATTTTTTAGTATGTTCTAGCAAATACTCTTTATCTTTAGAAATAGATCCAACTGGATAAGTCCAAGCACTATCACCATGATAACCTTTATAACAAGCTCCAATATCAATAGAAATTATATCCCCTTCCTTAAGTTTTAACTTACCAGGAATACCATGAACTACTTGTTCATTAACACTTGTACAAATAGAACCAGGAAATCCTTCATATCCTTTAAAAGAAGGAGTAGCATTATGATTTCTAATAAACTCTTCTGCAAGTTCATCTAAACGAGCAGTAGTGATACCAGGTTTAATAAAATCTTTCAAATACATGTGAGTTTCATAAACAATGTTACCCGCTTTACTTAAAAGTTCTATTTCCCTATCACTCTTTATTGTAATCATTAAGCATTCCTCACTAAAGAAGATGCTTCTTCAAATATCTCATTAGCATTACTCGAACTAATTCTAACAAGTAGTCCCTTAGATTCATAATAATCTATTAAAGGAGAAGTCTTTTCTAAATATTCATTATATCTCTTATCAAACACTTCTTCAGTATCATCTTCTCTTTGAATAAGTTCAAGTTTGCAATCATCACACAAACCTTCTTCTTTAGGTAAAAGATTCTTATTTCTTGTAGAATAAGAAGCCTTACACTTAGGACAAACAAGCCTAGTAACAACACGTTCTTTTAATTCTTCCTTGTCTACATCTAAATAAATTACAACTCCAAGATCTTTTCCCATATTTTGTAAAAGTTCATCATACATAACAGCTTGAGTAACTGTTCTAGGAAAACCATCTAAAATATAAGGAGTATCACCTAATTTATTTAGCTTAGCCTCAAGTGCTTCGAAAACTGTTTTATCATCAATAAGTTTTCCAGTTTTCATTATTTCTTTTAATTTTTCATCATCTTCTGCTCTTTCTCTAAGCATATCTCCAGTAGATAATTGAACATATCCAAAAGTATCAGTCAAATACTTAGATAAAGTTCCCTTCCCAGCAGCAGGAGGAGCAATTAATATAACATTTTTCATTATCTTCTTCTTGCCCTCCTTTTACTAGAACTAGCATTTCCTGTATATCCTCTACTTAAAAGACTACTTTCAAGTTGTTTATAAGTTTCAATAGAAACACCAACAACGATTAAAAGTCCAGTACCACCAATAGAAACAGATGATGGTAGTTCTGAAAGCATATTTATTAAAATTGGAAATGCTGCAATTATTGCTAAGAAAACAGATCCTGCAGTAGTTAACTTAATAAGCATTTTTGAAAAATAATTTTCAGTATCCTTACCAGGTCTAATTCCAGGAACATATCCTCCATTATCCTTTAAATTTTTAGCCATTTGATCAGGTTTCATTTGAACAAAAGTATAAAAATAATCAAAGAATATAATTAAAATAACATAAAGTATAAGTCCTACCGGAGTAGTATAATTTATATATGAATTAACAAAATTCGAAAACGCATCATTATCAACAAATTGAGCTATAGTAACAGGTACAGCTAGTAAACTAGATGCAAATATTACTGGAATAACTCCTGCTGAATTTATTTTTATAGGCATATAAGTTTGTTTACCTAAATTAGCAGTAGACTTATTAGCATATTGAATACTTATTCTTCTCGCAGCACCTTCAACAAATATAACACCAATAACAACTAAGATACAAACAATAAGGAATAACAAGAATTTTGCACTACCAGCAATAATAGCATTAGTAGTACTAAAATCAAGTAAAGTTTGAAATGCTGTAATCATAGTAGTAGGAAGTGATGAAACTATCCCAGCCATAATGATTAATGAAACACCATTTCCAATTCCCTTTTGAGTAACTTGATCTCCAAGCCAAAGTAAGAATGCTGTACCTGCAGTCATTATAAATGCAACTTCTAAATATCCAACAACAGTATAAGAGTCACCTAAAAAGGCATAACTCATTGCATAACCTTGGAAAAAGGCAAATGCAATACCTAAATATCTAGTAATTTGATTTAATTTTTGTTTTCCAGCATGACCTTGTTTAGAAAGGTCTGAAAAATAAGGAACAATATCCATTTGTAAAAGTTGAACTACAATTGAAGCTGTAATGTATGGTATAACTCCAAGAGCAAATATAGAAAAGTTCTTTAAAGCTCCACCACCCATTACATTCAAAAGTTCTAAAAATCCTAAACTCTTAGTAATTTCTTGAGTACCAGGAATTTCAATTCCTGTACCAATTATATATAAAGTAAGTACTGCTATTGTAAAATATAATCTTTTCCTTATATCTTTATTCTTTTTAGTAAATAGTTGTTTAAGAGTTTTAAACATCTTAAATCACCTCTGCTTTACTACCTGATTCTTCAATTTTCTTAAGAGCACTTTGAGTAAATCTATGTGCTTTGATTGTTAATTTTTTTTCTAAAGTACCATTTCCTAAAACTTTTATCCCAGAAAGTTGTTTTTTAACCATTCCAAGTTCTTTCAAAAGTTCTGGAGTTACAACATCGCCATCATTAAATTTATTAAGATCGCTAACATTTACAGTAGCATATCTAGTCTTAAATTTAGCATTAGAGAATCCTCTTTTATGAATTCTTCTAAATAGTGGAGTTTGTCCACCTTCAAATACTGCTGGAATAGAAGCACCGCTTCTAGATTTTTGACCATTTTCACCACGACCACTTGTTTTTCCAAGACCACTACCAGGTCCACGTCCTACACGTTTAGCTCTATGTGTAGAACCTGCATTTTTTGGTAAATTATTAAGTTCCATTATCCTAAAATCTCCTCTTTAGTTTTTCCTCTTGCTTCACAAACTTCTTCAATAGTCTTGATAGATTGTAAAGCTTTAATAGTAGCTCTAGCCATATTTATTTTTGTTCTAGCTCCAAGTGATTTTGAAATAATATCGTGGTATCCAGCAATTTCAAGTACTGATCTAACAGCACTACCAGCAACAAGTCCAGTACCTGCACTAGCAGGTTTTAATAAAACTTTAGTTGCTCCTTCATCATATCTAGCTTCATGTGCGATTGTTCTTCCATCAACAATAGGTACTCTAACCATATTTTTATTAGCATCTTGTCTTGCTTTTTTAACAGCTTCTGAAATTTCATTAGCCTTACCAATACCTAAACCAACAAGACCTTTTTTATCTCCTACTAAAACAACAGCTTGAAATCTTCTTTGACGACCACCCTTTGTTACTTTAACAACAGCTTTAGTATCTAATACGATTTCATCATACATTTTAGCAGGACGAGTATTTCTTCTCTTTTGCATAACTTTACCTCCTATTAGAACTCTAAACCATTTTCGCGAGCAGCATCAGCAAGTGCTTTAACGCGTCCATGATATAGATATCCTCCACGATCAAATACTACTTTAGTTATCTTAGCTTTTTTAGCTTCTTTAGCAATAGCTTCACCAACTTTAGTAGCTACTTCCGTATTATTACCTTTCATTTTCATAGAAGATGCACTAGCTAAAGTAACTCCGTTTTCATCGTCTATTATTTGAGCATAAATATTTGTATTAGAACGATAAACATTAAGTCTAGGTATATCTTTAGTTCCTATGATTTGTTTTCTAACTCTTTCATGTCTAACCTTACGCATTTCATTACGTGATTCTTTTTTTATCATAATTAACCTCCTACCTACTTAGCTTTTTTACCTTCCTTACGTCTAACATGTTCACCAACATAACGAATACCTTTTCCTTTATAAGGTTCAGGTTTTCTTACCTTACGAATGTTAGCCGCAAATTCTCCTACTTTTTCTTTACTAATACCAGAAACAGTAACTTGATTATTTCCTTTAGCTTCAAGTGTTAATCCTTCTGGAATTTCAAGTTCAACAGGATGAGAATACCCAGCATTAATAACAAGAGTATTTCCTTTAAGGTTAAATCTATAACCAACTCCAATTATTTCAAGAGATTTAGAAAAACCTTCAGAAACACCTATTATCATGTTTCTTATATTAGCATTAGTAGTCCCATGCATTTGTTTAGCAGGAATTGATTCATTTTTTCTAGTTACAACAACTGTATTATCTTTAACTTCAACATCAATAAGTTTACTAAGTTCTAAAGAAAGTTCACCTTTAGGACCTTTTACTGAAACTAAAGAGTCAGAAGCAGACACAGTAACATTTTCTGGAATTGCTATTATTCTATTTCCTATACGACTCATTTTAATCACCTATTACCAAATATAAGCCATTACTTCTCCACCTAGAGATTGTTTTCTAGCTTCTTTATCAGTCATAATACCTTTAGAAGTAGAAATAATTGCTATACCAAATCCATTAAGTACTTTTGGTACTTCATCAGCTTTAGTATAAACTCTAAGTCCAGGTTTAGAAATACGCTTAAGTCCAGTAATTACCCTTTCTTTTTTATTTGTATATTTAAGTGTTAAAATTAAAGTTCCTTGAGGTTTATCATTACGTACTTTAAAATTTTCGATAAAACCTTCATCTTTTAATATTTTAGCAATTTCAGTTTTTACTTTTGATACAGGCATTGATACTTCTTTATTCTTATTAGCATTAGCATTACGAATTCTCGTAAGCATATCTGCAATTGGGTCAGTTACTACCATAATAAATTCCTCCTTCTTTGCCTACCAACTTGATTTTTTAACTCCAGGAATTTGTCCACGACTTGCAAGTTCTCTAAAGCAAATTCTACAAATTCCGTATTTTTTAAGTACACTGTGAGGTCTACCGCATCTACTACAACGAGTATATTCACGTACTTTAAATTTTTGTTTTTTGTTAGCTTTCGCTATCATACTTTTCTTTGCCATAATATGCCTCCCTACTTTCTAAAAGGAATTCCTAGTTCCTTTAAAAGGTCATAAGCTTCTTCATTTGATTTAGCAGTAGTAACAAGTACAATATCCATACCTCTTACTTTAACAACTTCATCAAATTCAATTTCTGGAAAGATAAGTTGTTCTTTTATACCAATAGTATAATTTCCTCTTCCATCAAATGCTTTAGGAGAAAGACCTCTAAAATCTCTAACACGTGGAAGTGCAACAGCAATAAGTTTATCTAAGAAGTTATACATAGCTTCTCCTCTTAAAGTAACTTTACAACCAATGTTATGTCCTTCACGAATCTTAAATCCTGCAATTGACTTACGAGCTTTAGTTATAACAGGTCTTTGACCAGTAATAACTTCAAGATCATGCATACAAGCATCTAAAACTTTAGAATTATGTGCAGCATCTCCAGCTCCAATATTAATAACAATTTTATCTAATTTTGGAACTTGCATAACAGACTTATATCCATTTTTTTCTTTTAAACTAGGAACTATTTCCTTAACATATTTTTCTTTTAGGCGGTTCATAAATACCCTCCTTCCAACTAATCAAGTTTTTCGCGGGATTTTCCCACTCTAACTTTTTTATTTGTTTTCTTATCAACATCATGATAAATTCTTGTAGGTTTATTTGTTTTCTTATCAATAATCATAACATTTGAAGCATCTAATTTAGCTTCAGTTTCGATGATACCAGCAGATTTATTAGTATTATCAGGTTTAACATGTTTTTTAACTAAATTAACACCTTCAACTATTACTTTGTTTTCATTTTTAAAAGTATGAGTAATTTTTCCTTCTTTGCCTTTGTCTTTACCAACCATTACTCTAACTTTATCTCCGACTTTTAGTTTCATAAACAATACCTCCTATAACACTTCTTTAGCAAGAGATACAATTTTCATATATCCCTTATCACGAATTTCTCTAGCAACTGGTCCAAATACACGTGTACCAACTGGACTCTTATCATCCTTAATTATTACACAAGCATTATCATCGAATTTAATATAAGATCCATCATCACGACGAACACCACCAACTGTTCTAACAACAACAGCCTTAACTACTTTTCCTTTTTTAACAGTACCATTAGGAGTAGCTTTCTTAACAGTACCTACTACAACATCACCAATATTACCAAATTTAACTTTGCTTCCACCAAGCACTCTAATTACAAGTAATTCACGAGCTCCAGAGTTATCAGCAACTTTTAAACGAGTTTCTTGTTGAACCATAACAAATACCTCCTTATAGTATTACACTTTCTTCAACTATTTCAGCTAAATAGAATCTCTTAGTTTTAGAAAGAGGACGAGTTTCCACTATTCTAACTCTATCTCCAACTTTAGCTTTATTAGTCTCATCATGAGCAGTATATTTTTTACTATATTTAACTCTCTTACCATACTTAGGATGTTTCTTATAAGTTTCTACAAGTACAGTAATAGTCTTATCATTCTTATCGCTTACAACTCTTCCTACAAGTTCTTTTTTAACAGTTTCTCTCATATTACTCCTCCACCTTTTCAAGTTCGCGTTCACGAATTATTGTTTTCATTTTAGCAACTTGCTTTCTAAGTTCTCTTAGTCTTACAGGTTTTTCTAAATTACCTGTAGCTTGTTGGAAACGCAAATTAAATAATTCTTCCTTATTTTCTTTTATTTTGTTATTTAATTCTTCAGTGGATAGTTTTCTTAATTCTTCCATTTTCATGCGTTTTCACCACCCATATCTTCTTTTTTTACAAATTTAGTTTTTATTGGTAATTTGTGTGAAGCAAGTCTAAGTGCTTCTCTGGCAACTTCTTCAGAAACACCAGATATTTCAAACATTATTTTTCCTTCCTTAACAACTGCAACCCATTTATCAACAGCACCTTTACCAGATCCCATACGAACTTCTAGAGGTTTAGCAGTCTTAGGCATGTGAGGGAAAATATTAATATATACTTTTCCACCACGTTTCATATAACGAGTCATAGCAACACGAGCAGCTTCGATTTGATTATTAGTAATCCAAGCACCTTCCTTAGCCATAAGTCCATAGTCTCCAAAATGAAGTTCTCTATTTCCTTTAGCTCTTCCTTCGTATTTTAATCTATGTACTCTTCTATATTTAGTCCTAGACGGTATTAACATAATTAATTACCTCCTTTTTCTTCCTGTTTAGAAGGTAAGATTTCTCCCTTATTAATCCATACTTTAACTCCTAGTTTTCCATAAGTAGTAAGTGCTTCAGCAAAACCATAGTCAATATCAGCACGAATTGTATGTAAAGGAACATTTCCTTCAGAATAACCTTCACTTCTAGCCATTTCAACACCATTAAGTCTTCCAGATACTAAAGTCTTAATTCCTTTAGCTCCAGCTTTCATAGCAGCTCTAATAGCTTTCTTTTGAGCAGCTCTAAATGGTGCACGAGCTTCAATTTGTTTAGCAATTGATTGAGCTACTAAAGTAGCATTTAAATCAATATTTTTAACGTCCATAATTGAAATTTGAACGTTTTCATCAACAAGTTTAGAAAGTTTATTTTTCAAAACTTTAATTTCTTCTCCACCACGTCCAATAATAATACCTGGTTTAGAAGTGTGAATAATAACTTCACATTTTTTGTCATTTCTTTCAATGACAATTTTAGAAACACCAGCATCTTTTAAATTCTTTTCTAAATATTCACGAATCTTTATATCGTTATTTAAATATTTAGCAAAATCTTTTTTAGGAGCCATCCATTTAGATTCCCAATCTTTATTAACTCCAATTCTAAGTCCAATTGGACTAACTTTTTGTCCCATAAATAACCTCCTAAATTACCTTTCTGATACCACAATAGTTACATGACTTCTTCTGTGATAAAACTTATCAACAGAACCACGTGAACCAGGTACCCTTCTTTTAAGTGTTGAAGCTTGATCTACAACAGCTTTGCTTACATATAATTTATCTTTATCAAGATTATTATTGTTAACAGCATTAGCTATAGCAGAATCTAAAACTTTCTTAACAATTCTTGCTGGTTTACTATTATAATTAGTTAAAATATTTAAAGCATCATTAACATTCTTACCACGGATTAAATCCACCATAAGACGAATTTTAATTGGACTAATTCTTACATCCTTAGCAATAGCTTTTACATCCATTTTTTAAGTCCTCCTCTTGTTATTTTTTCTTTTTCTTGTCAGCGCCATGTCCACCAAATGTTCTAGTAAGTGCAAATTCACCTAATTTGTGACCAACCATATCTTCAGTTACATAAACAGGAATAAATTTATTTCCATTATGAACTGCAAATGTATGACCTACAAATTCTGGAAAAATAGTAGAACGACGTGACCAAGTTTTAATTACTTCTTTTTTACCAGTTTCATTTAATTTTTGAACCTTAGCAAGTAATCTATCAAATACATAAGGTCCTTTTTTAATACTTCTTGCCATATTCGATTCCTCCTATTTCTTGTTCTTTCTTCTACGTACTATAAGTTTATCTGACGCTTTTTTCTTTCTAGTTTTATAACCAAGAGCTGGTTTACCCCAAGGAGTCATTGGTCCACTTCTACCGATAGGTGCACGACCTTCACCACCACCATGAGGGTGATCATTAGGGTTCATAACAGAACCACGAACAGTAGGTCTAACTCCCATATGTCTCTTTCTACCTGCTTTTCCTATTTTAACTAAAGAATAATCTTCATTTCCAACTTCTCCAATAGTAGCCATACAAGTTCCAAGAACTTTTCTAACTTCTCCTGATGCAAGTCTTACAAGCACATATTTTCCTTCCTTACCAAGAATTTGAGCAGAAGCACCAGCTGATCTTGCAAGTTCTCCTCCCTTTCCAGGCTTTAGTTCAATATTATGTACAAGTGTTCCTTCAGGAATATTCATAAGTGGAAGTGCATTTCCTACTTTAATATCTACCTTTTCTCCACTTACTACTTTCATCCCTACTTTTAATCCCTTAGGTGCTATAATATATCTTTTTTCACCATCAGCATAGTTAATTAAAGCAATATTAGCACTTCTGTTAGGATCGTATTCAATAGTAGCAACTGTACCTACTATATCAAATTTATTTCTCTTAAAATCAATTAAACGATATTTTCTCTTTTCTCCTCCGCCTTGATGTCTAACAGTGATTCTACCTTGATTATTTCTTCCTGCCTTTTTAGATTTAGAAGCAAGCAAGCTTTTTTCAGGCTTATTAGTAGTTATTTCATCATTGCGAAGCTTACTCATTCCACGTTGCCCTGGAGTAGTAGGTTTCATATTTTTAATAGCCATTCATTATACCTCCTTACTTAAAGCTCAATTGTTTGCCCTGGAGCAAGTTTAACAATTGCCTTTTTCTTACGATTAGTAAGTCCTGTATAACGACCTACTCTTCTCTTTTTAGAATGAACATTAATTGTTCTAATATCCTCTACCTTGACATTGAATATTTTTTCAATAGCAAGTTTAATCTCAGTTTTATTAGCTTTAGGATCTACATAAAAATGATATACATTTTCTTGTCCTTGATAAGCTGACTTTTCAGTCACAACTGGCGCCTTAATAACATCTAAATACTTAGTATCCATTATTTAAGCACCTCCTTTATGTTTTCTAAAGCTGCTTCTTCAATTAGTAATTTCTTAGCACTTACAATATCAAGTGCGCCAACTTCATCTGCTTTAGCAATCATAATATTCTTTAAATTACGTGAAGCAAGAATTACATTTTCATCATATTCAGAAACAATAACTAAAGTTTTTACTCCATCAAGTTCTAAGTTTTTAAGTAAATTAACCATTTCTTTTGTTTTAGGAGTTTCAAAGCTTAACTTTTCAGTAACAACAATAGCCTTTTCTTTAGCTTTATAAGAATATGCTGATTTAAGAGCAAGCTTTCTTTCTTTTCTATTTTGCTTTTTACTATAATCACGTGGTACAGGTCCAAAAGCAATACCTCCACCAACCCATTGAACAGCTCTAATTGACCCTTGACGAGCATTACCTGTTCCTTTTTGTCTCCAAGGTTTTCTTCCACCACCAGAAACTTCTGATCT
>JBJEYJ010000034.1:0-3150 GCA_051886655.1 Bacilli bacterium
TTAAGAATTTAGTTATGTTAAGTTCTTTAAAAGAATCTCCTATAAATAAAGAGATTCTTATTTTTTTCTTAACATAATATTTTTAGTAGAATTGTATTGTATTCATATAATAAAGGAGTGTGATAATTATGAGTACAATACAAGTAAAAGGTTCTTCAACAAAAGTAAACCTATTTATAAAGAAAGGAGGAAGATTATTAGACAATTTAACTGATAATAAGATTGTTTTGTCTTATAGAGATTATTTAATTTCAACAGGCAATAAAGATAATACTATATTTTCAAAAATAAGATATGTTTATTTTTTAGCAAACTATCTTGTCACCATTGATAAAAATTTTCAAACATTTACCAAAGAAAATATTTATGATTATTTTAATGAATGTTCTAAATTATCCTGGGTATTATCTTATCAAGATAGAAATAAATTATATATCAAAAAATTTCTAAATTGGATGTATAATAATAATTTGTCTAAAATATCTGGCGATATGGTATTACCAAAAATAGTTTGGCATCGTAAAACTAATATAAGAACTTATTATACAAAAGAAGAAATTACTAAATTGTTAAATGTTATTGATATTAGAACTAAAAAAGGTAAAGAAGATTATTTAATATTAAGTTTTATTTGTTATTTAGGTTTAAGAATAAGTGATGTTGTTAATCTAAAATTAAGTAATATTAATTTTAATGAAAATACTATTTCTATTATTCAGTATAAAACTGATAATAAATTAACTTTACCATTAATTGATAAGGTAAAATATCCACTACTCGACTATTTAAAAAATGTTAGACCAATTGATACTGATCTAGATTATATCTTTATTACTAAAGATACACCATATAGATATTATATTGAATTAAGAACTCATAACTATATTGTTAAAAATTATTTTATAAAAGCAGGGATAGATATTAATGGAAGAAAGCATGGCTTTCATAGTTTAAGACATAGTTTTTCAAGTTTGCTTTTAAAAGAAAATGTATCTTTATATTCTATTTCAACTATATTAGGACATCAAGATGTTAAAACTACAATGACTTATTTAGATATTGATACATCTAAACTTAAAGAACTTGCCTTGGAGGTACCTTATGTTAAATAATTATAATTTTAAAAGTATATTCAAAGATGAATTAAATTACTTCATTAAATATAAAAGAAGTTTGGGTTTAAAATACGAAAAAGAAATATCACGATTAAAAAAGATAGATAACATCTTATATAGCCTAAAACTTAAATCTAAAAAAATAACAAAAGAGACTTTTTACGAGTTAACTAAAAGAAATGATATGCAAGACGAAAACTATGCTAGGCAATATGGTGTTACTAAAGACTTTTGTAAGTTTTTAATTTCTAATGAATATAAGAATATCTATTATGAAGATAAAAAGTTTAAAATAATTAATAATTATAAACCAATAATATTTAATGATGATGAAATAATACTATTATTTAGAACTATGAATGAATATAAAAATCAATATAAAGATGGTAAATACTATAAATTATATTATTCGTATTCGGTATTATTCAGATTGCTATATGCCTGTGGATTAAGGGTTTCTGAGATAACTAAGATTACTATTGAAGATATTAATTTTAATGAAAATACTATTAATATCATAGATTCCAAAAGACATATTTCAAGACTAGTCGTATTTTCTGATTCTATGAAAAGGTGTTTAGAAGATTATATAAAGTTATTTAATATTGAAAATGATTTATTATTCAAAAATTATAGGAATAACAAAATTGACAGCGATTCATTAAGAAAATACTATAAAAAAATACTAAAGTTGTGTGATTTAAATCCTAATAGTCATGTACACGATCTTCGTCATTTGTTCTGTAATAATGCTTTTAATCAAATGTTAGACCATGGATATAGTGAAAATGTTATTCTAGTTTATCTTTATAAATATATGGGACATAAAAATATTACTGAAACGGAATATTATCTTCATTTTACTGACTATAATAAAAATAAATTACTTAAAACTAATGATACTTTTTCTAAAAATTTATATGAAGGAGTTGATTTAAGCAATGAATAATAGATTTAGTAAATTAGTTTAAGAATTTCTTACAAGTTATATAATTGGTGAATGTAATTATTCAGTCAATACTAAAGCATCGTATGCAACTACATTCTATTTATTACTAGAATTTATAAATGAAGAAAAAAATATTAAACCAAATAAAATAGAAATTGAAACAATCACTAAGGAAGTAATTATTCAATTTCTAGATTGGTTAGAAACAAATAGAAATGTTTCAATTCAAACAAGGAACCAAAGACTTGCTTGTATTAAGTCATTTTACAAGTATGTTCAGTCAAACGAACCAGATTTGTTTGACACTTGTGTTCTAATACTTAGTATTAAGAATAAAAAGGTTCCTAATAAAATGATATCATATTTTACAGAAGATGAAATCAAAATAATTATAAATTATTTAAATAATAGTAAAGATTTAAAAAAACTAACTATGATTTGTGTACTCTATGAAACTGGAGCAAGAGTATCAGAATTTATAAATATAAAAATCGATGATTTGAATCTATCTGAAAATGCTAGTATTACTTTATATGGTAAAGGTAATAAAACTAGAATCGTTCCAATGAGCCAAGAATTAGTAAAACTCATAAATAAATACATAAAGCAAGATTATATAAATTATGGTGATGATTGTTTATTTTATTCTAATCTTAAAAAGAAATATGGTAGACAAGGAATAAATTATATTATTAAAGATTTAGTTATGAAGTTAAAAAAATTAAATCCAAATTATTTTAAAGGAAATCATCATCCTCATTCATTTCGGCATACAAAAGCAACACACCTTTATAATAATGGTACTCCTCTTTTATATATAAAAGATTTTCTTGGACATAGTACAATAACTTCGACTGAAATTTATGCTACACCTGATTCAAAAAAACAACGTGAAGAAATATTAAAAAATGCTGAAAATATAGACACCAAAAAAAGGTATTCTTCTTTTAAAAAAGAAACTTTAGATAATTGGTTAAAGAATAATATGAAGTAAAATATTATGTTAAGAAAAAAAATAAGAATCTCTTTATTTATGGGAGATTCTTTTAAAAACTTAACATAACTAAATTCTTAACATAAGCAAAA
>JBJEYJ010000035.1:0-13762 GCA_051886655.1 Bacilli bacterium
AAGATATGGCAGAAGAAAAAACAAAAGATATGGCCTTAAAAATGTTAAAAGAGAATATTTCAATTGATATAATCAGTAAATGTACAGGATTTTCGCCAAAAGAACTTGAAAATTTAAAATAGTATAATATAACTTTAATCAAATATTATTATTAATACTATAAATTTACTTATATTTTATAAAAAATGCTTTTATTAATCAAATAATTATGTTAAAATAATAGCAATGGCGATGACGAGAAAGTAGTAATAAGAGCTATTTATTTTCAAGAGAAGAAGTGGTTGGTGTAAACTTCTAAAATAAATTCTTATGAATTCACTCTCTAGCAAAATACGTAATCCTGCGTTAAAGGAAAGAGATAGTTTAACTATGAAATAAGGTGGTACCACGGGTAATTACTCGTCCTTTGGTAGCATCTTTTTATTTTTTAAGGAGGAAAAAATGGAAACAATAAAAAAAGTTATGTTAGAAGAACTTAATGATGTGAATGATTTGAAAATTTTAAGTGAATTAAAAGTAAAATATCTTGGAAAAAAGGGAATTATTACAGAACTTTATGGCAAAATGAAAGAAATACCTAATGAAGAAAAAAAAGAATATGGTAAAAAAATAAATGAGGTTAAAAACCTATTCAATGAAAAATATGAAGAGTTAAAATTAAAACTTGAGAATGAAACTCTTGCTAAAAAACTAGAAGAAGAAGCAATAGATGTTACTCTTCCTGGTATGAAAATAGAAAATGGTGCCCCTCATATGTTAGATAAAGTTATTGAACAAGTAGAAGATTTTTATATTTCTATGGGATTTGATGTAGTTGAAGGACCTGAAGTAGAAAAAGATTTGTATAATTTTGAAATGCTTAATCTTCCAAAAGGACATCCAGCAAGAGATGCTCAAGATACATTTTATATTAAAGGAGATGAATGGTTGCTTCGTAGTCAAACTTCACCAGTTCAAGTTAGAACAATGCTAAAAGGAGAAGGTAAAACTCCTCTAAGAATAATATGCCCTGGTAAAACTTATAGAAGAGATTATGATGACGCTACTCATTCTCATCAATTTATGCAAATAGAAGGTTTAGTAGTGGATAAAGAAATATCTCTAGCGCATTTAAAAGGTATTCTTGATAAAATGGCAAAGGAAGTTTTTGGAGAAGGATGTACTACCCGTTTTAGACCAAGTTTTTATCCATTTACTGAACCTAGTGTTGAGTATGATGTTTCATGTTTCAAATGTGGTGGAAAAGGATGTAATGTTTGCAAAGGAACAAGTTGGATAACAATCGGAGGTGCAGGTATAGTTCATCCAAATGTACTTAAAATGAGCGGTTATGACCCAAAACAATGGACTGGTTTTGCTTTTGGTTTTGGAGTAGAAAGAATTGCCATGGTTAAATACGGAATACCAGATATTAGATATTTCTATATAAATGATTTAAGAGCAAACAAACAGTTTGAAAGGATTGGTGACTAAAATGAAAATTTCAACTAATTGGATTAATGATTATGTAGATATTAAAGATATGGATAAAAAAGATCTTGCTTTAAAAATAACAAATGCTGGAGTAAATATTGAAAAAATCACTGAATATAAATTTAATAATCTAGTAGTCGGAGAAGTTTTAGAATGTGAAAAACACCCAGCATCAGATCACTTAAACATATGCAAAGTAGATGTCGGTGAAGAACAACCTTATCAAATAATATGTGGAGCAGATAATGTAAAAAAAGGAATCAAAGTAATAGTTTCTCTTCCTGGAGCAGTTCTTCCTGGTGATTTTGTAATCGAAGAAAGAAAACTTCTTGGAGTAACATCTTGTGGTATGATTTGTGCACTTTATGAACTTGGTCTTGCAGACAAAGAAGAAACTTATGATGATGGAATTCATATTTTAGAAAGTGATGCAGTTATTGGTTCAGATCCACTTAAATATTTAGGAATAGATGATACTATTTATGATCTTGATTTAAATCCAAATAGAAATGATTGTCTTTCTCATTTAGGATTTGCTTATGAAGTTGCAAGTGTAACAGGAAAAGATTTAACTATGCCTGATACTAGTTTTAGTGAAGAAAATAAAAGTATAAACGATGAGTTTTCTTTAAAAGTAGATACAGAAAATTGTTTTATGTACTTAGCAAGACTAGTTAAAGATGTAAAAATAGAACCAAGTCCAGATTTTATAAAAAATAGACTTCAGTCTGCAGGAATGAGATCTATTAATAATGTTGTTGATATTTCAAATTACATAATGCTTGAATACGGACAACCACTTCATTTCTTTGATAAGGATAAACTTGGGGATAAAATAGTAGTTCGTATGGCAAAAGATGATGAAAAAGTTATTACTTTAGATGATGAAGAAAGAACTCTTAATAAAGAAGATATTGTAATAACTGATGGAGAAAAAGTAGTAGCAGTCGCCGGAGTAATGGGAGCTAAAAATACTGATGTTGATGATAATACTAAAAGTATTTTAATAGAAAGTGCTATATTTAAACCATATAATGTTAGATATACATCCTTAAGATTAGGACTTAGAAGTGAAGCATGCTTAAGATTTGAAAAACTACTTAATTATGAATATACCAAAATGGCCATCGACAGAGCATGTCACTTACTTGAAAAATATGCAAGTGGAAAAGTTTTAAAAGATATGGCAAGTTTTGATAAAGTAGATAAAACTAAAAAAATGACTACAGTATCACTTGATAAAATAAATAAAGTTTTAGGAACCACTATTTCTTTAGAAGAAACAAAAGAAATATTAACTAAACTAGGTTTTCCATTTAAAGAAAAAGATGAAGTGTTCGAGGTAGAAATACCAAATAGAAGAATGGATGTATTTATGGATTATGACATAATTGAAGAAGTGGGAAGAATCTATGGTTATGACAAAATAAAAGGAAAAGATCTGGTTTTGAATGTAAGAGAAGGTGGATATACCGGAAAAATAGGTCTTAGAAAAACAATTTCTAAAAAATTAAGAAGCTACGGTCTCAATGAAGTTAAAACTTATACTTTAACAAGTAAAGAAGATTCAGAAAAGTTTAACGATGATGATCATATCACGCTTCTTCTTCCAATGAGTAGTGATAAATCAGTTGTTAGAACAAGCATAGCCCCATCTCTTATAAATGTATATAAGTATAATAAAGCAAGAGGGGTAACAAGTGTAAATATATATGAAACAAGTAATGTTTATTATAATAAAGATTACGAAGAAGAAGTAAAACTTGCAATACTTATGAGTGGAGAATATATAAGTAATAATTTTCTAGGAAATGGTATAAAAGTTGACTTCTATGTCTTAAAAGGAATAATAACATCACTTTTAGAGTATCTTGGTTATGATAAAAGAATTAGATTTAATGTTTTAAAAGATATGAAAGACCTGCATCCTGGTAAGAGTGCTGAAATAGTAATTGATAATGAAAGAATAGGATTTATGGGAAGAGTTAATCCTAGTATGTTAAAAGATGATGTTTACGTTTTAGAAATATCTTTAGATAAACTTAGCAAGAAGAAAACAGGAAAACTAAAATTCGAAGACATTTCAAAATATCCAGATATAACTAAAGATGTAGCATTCATTATTGATAAAAAAGTAACAAGTTCTGAAATAGAAAAAGAAATAAGAAAAAATGGTACAAAAATATTAAATGAAGTTAAAGTATTTGATTTATATGAAGGTGAAAAAGTACCAGAGGGAAAAAGATCTATTGCTTATAGCCTAGTATTTAATGATTATACAAAAACTTTAACAGAAGATGTTGTAGATAGTATATTTAGAACTATTATAGATAAAGTAACCACTAAATTTAACTGTGAAATAAGAGATAAGTAAGAATAATTCATAAGTAAATTAAAAGAATAACCCGAGTCTTTAGATTTAGGTTATTCTTTATTTATAAAATAAAAAAGTAGACATTTTAACTATTTGTCTACTTTTTATATTTTAAACTTTATTCAGTTTCAGTACTTTGATTACTAGATTTAGCTTGTTGTTTTAAATTTTGCATATATTTGTTATAAGCAGTTTTTAAATTTTTATCTTCAAATTTCAAACCAGCATCTTTTCTAATCTTATCTAAAGCAGTGTAATACAAAGTAGGATCTTCATTAAGTTTATTTTTTACTAATGTTTCGATAATATCATCTCTAGATTCATCAAGTTTTGGTTTTTTCTTTTCATCTACTTTATAAATGATATGATAACCATAAGTTGTCTTTACTGGACTAGTAGTATATTTTCCTTTTTTAAGTTTGAATGCTGCAGCATCAAATTCTTCTACCATATCTCCAGTAGAAATCCATCCTAAATCTCCACCTTTTTTAGCATTAGAAGAATCATCTGAATACTTTTTAGCAAGTTTATCAAAATCTTCGCCATCTTTTAATTTTTTAATAATATTTTCAGCTTCTTTTTTAGCAGTTTTTTCAGCTTTTTCTTTTTCTTCAGAAGACATATCATCAGTAGTATCCGGAGCAATTAAAATATGTTTAACTTTTATATCTCCATATACTTCATCTTCATAATACTTTTCAATTTCGCTATCTTTTAGATCTTTTTGAACATATTCATTAACAGCTAAATCTCTTCTGTAAGTTAATTTAAAATATTCTCTTACACCTTTATCATTCTTAAATCCATAATAAGATAATAATTCATCATAAGAAATATTATTTTCCTTAGCAGAAGATTTTAATTCTTTTATTTGATTATTTAAGTATTCTTTTTCTTCATCTGTTTCTTTATATTTTTGATTTAATATTTCAGTATCAAGTAAATTAACAAATTCTTCTGCTCCATATTTATCTTTTAACTTTTCATATAAGCTATCTGCAGAAACTCCTCCTTTATCTAAAGATGCTACTAATTGTTCACCATTTTTTAAAGTGGGAATGGCTCCACATCCTACAACTCCTACCATAAGAGTAGCAATTACAAAAATTTTTCCTAAGTTTTTCATACTTTCCTCCTTTAAAAACTACATATCTATAATAACAAAAAAGTCAAAACTTGACAATATTTAGGTAGATATATTCACAAATTTTATATTTTTCCCATAAAATAATCTAGAACAAGAAAAAAAGGAGGAATAAATATGAATTATGTTTCATCTTCAGCAATAGTTTTAGTTTTATTTATCTTACTAATAATTATACTAGGTGCTTGGATTTAAGGAGGTGTAAATAGTGGATAATAGAACTTGTTGTGAAGAAACTGTAACAACTTCAGTATGTCATCATAGATCATCTGGACTTGTTATAGCAGTTGTCTTATATATTTTACTTGTAATTATTTTAAGTTCGTTTAGAGCATGCTAAAAATAAAAGGATTTTTCCTTTTATTTTTAATATAAAACGTTCTTTCTTTTTTTAAAATTCTATTATATAATTATATAGTATATGATAAAAAGATTTTATAATAAGGATGTGTTGTTCATGGATTTAATCATATTAATCATATTAATCGTAGCAGTAGTAATTTTATATAGAGATTTTAAATTTGTAACTTATTTAATAGGAATACTAGAAATATTTTTTAGATTAGTTCATTATATCGGAGATAATCAGGCATTAATAAACATTAATCCTTTTATCAATAAATATATACCAAGTTCTCTATTTTCTATAATAGAAAAATATACAAATGGAGTAGTTTATGATATAGTTTCTTGGCTTTTAATACTAATATTTGCTATATTTTTATTCTATTTAATAAAGTATTTAGTAAAAAAGAAATAAGAAGTTCAAAAATAAAAAGATATAAATTACATTTTTCTTGTTTTAAATAGAAAAATAGTTTATAATATAACTCGTGAGAAGGAGAGATATAATGAAAAAAGATAACGTTTTTGAAGAAATAGTAAAAATTGAAAAAGAAGAATTTGAAAAAGCAATAGATAAAGCTTTTGAAAATAAAAAGAAAGATATAAAATTAGATGGTTTTAGAAAAGGAAAAGTACCTAAAGAAGTTTACTTTAAAAAAGCTGGCAAAGAAAGCTTATACATGGATGCTTTAGATATTTTACTTCCATCTGCTTATGACAAAGCAATGAAAGATTATAAACCAATTATTGATCCAAAAGTTGATATCAAATCAATCGGAGAAGATGGAGTAGAATTTGTATTTACTATTACAACTATGCCAAATGTTGAAATTAAAAAATATAAAGGTTTAAAAATTGAAAAACCAAAAGTAGAAGTAAAAGAAGAAGAAATAGAACATGAAATGGGACATTTAATTGAAAGATTTACTGAACTTGTTATAAAAGAAGATGGATCTGTAGAAGAAGGAAATATTGCTATCATTGATTTCGAAGGATTTAAAGATGGCGAAGCCTTCGAAGGAGGAAAAGCAGAAAATTATTCTTTAGAAATTGGTTCAAATACATTCATTCCAGGATTTGAAGATCAAGTAATTAACATGAAAAAGGGAGAAGAAAAAGACATTAAAGTAACTTTCCCAGAAGATTATCATCAAGAAGATTTAAAAGGACAAGAAGTAACGTTTAAAGTTAAAGTTCATGAAATAAAAGAAAAGAAAGCTCGCGAGTTAGATGAAGAATTCTTCGAAGATTTAGGACTTGAAGGAGTAGATTCAGAAGAAAAATTAAAAGAAGAAATAAAAGAAAATATCAAAGTAAGTAAAGAAAGAGAAGTAGAAGATAAATTTGTTGAAGAAATCCTAGCAAAAATAGCAGAAAATACAAAAGTAGATATTCCAGAAGAATTAGTAGAAGATGAACTAAATCATATGCTTAGAAACTTTGAAGAACAAATTAGAATGCAAGGATTATCTCTAGAAGTTTTCTATGAAATGACTAAATCTACTGAAGAAGACTTAAGAAATCAAATGAAAGATGAAGCTAATAAACATGTTCTTTATAGAATAATTCTAGAAAAAGTAAAAGAACTTGAAAAAGTAGAAGTAACTTTAGAAGAAGCAGATAAAGAAGCTATAGAACTTGCTAAAAAATATAATGTTGAAAAAGACGAATTCTTAAATATGTATGGCGGAATAGAAATGTTAAAATATGAACTTGAAGTTAAAAAAGTACTTGAAATTTTAATGAAAGAAAACGAAAAATAAGCGATTGCTTATTTTTTATATATAAAGAAAGACAAAAGAACAATTAAATGAAAGTGTTACAAATTGTGACAATTTAAAATTAAATGCTAAAGATGGTAAATATCGTTTAACTGATGTAATTAGTTGATTAGTAAAAAAAATAACAAAACAATACGCAACTTATTGATTTTTGTGTATTGTTTTGTTAAAATTATATTGGGTGGTAAAATGTTATATTTTAGAAAAGAACTAGATAAGAATAGATACTCTACTTATCAACTTAATAAAGCTATAAAAAACAAAGAATTATTCAAAGTAAATAAAGGTTTATATTCAGATGTTGAATTTGTAAATCCTTTAGAGATAATATCAAAAAAATATCCTAATGCAATATTCACATCTGATAGTGCATATTATTACTATGGTTTAACAGATGTTATACCTGATTATTTTTATTTAGCAACAAAAAGATCAGATAGTAGAATTAATGATAAAAATATTAAGCAAGTATTTATACCTAATGATTTATTTGAATTTGGTAAAATACAAATTGAAGTAGAAAATATTAAAATTAATATTTACGATGAAGAAAGAATGTTAGTAGAATTAATTAGAAAAAAGAATATAATTCCATTTGATTATTATAAAGAAATAATTTCGAATTATAGAAAAAAAACTGATAAAATTGATATTTATAAGATTCAAGAATATATCTCTTATTATAAAAATGAATCATCTTTATATGATACTCTTATGAGAGAGGTGTTTTAATGAATTTAGAAAACTTGCGAAGAAAATATATTGATAATGGATTTTCACTTGCTAATGCATCAACAAAAATATGTCAAGATATTATTTTAAATAAAATATCAAAAAGCAAGATGAATAAAAATGTAACAATTAAGGGTGGAGTTGTCATGTACGGATTGTCTAACGATAAAAGAAGAGCAACAAGAGATTTGGATTTGGACTTTATAAAGTATTCACTTTCTGATGAGTCTATTAAGCTCTTTATAGATACACTAAATCTAGTAAATGATGGCATTAAAGTTTATATAGATGGAGATATACAAGAATTGCATCATCAAGATTATAAAGGAAAAAGAGTTAATGTTATTTTAAAAGATGAAAATAATTTTAATGTTTCCGCTAAATTAGATATAGGTGTTCACAAATATTTTGATATTAAACAAGATAAATATTGTTTTAATTTAGAGGCAATTAATGAAAGCGCAACACTTGTTATTAATTCAAAAGAGCAGATAATATGTGAAAAATTAAAGTCATTATTAAGATTTGGTATAAGAACAACAAGATATAAAGATATATTTGATATTTATTACTTAATAAATAAAACTGATATAAATAAAGATGACTTATTAAATATAATAGATAAATTAATAATTAAAGATAAAGCAATGAGAGAAAATAGTATTGAAGATATAATAAAAAATCTTAATATTATACTTAATAATAGTGTTTTTAAACATAGTTTATCAGATGCAAGAAATAATTGGCTCAATATCCCAGTAGAAGATGTAACTGATAATGTTATTGATTATTTTGAATCTATAGAAACAATTGGGGTTTAATACAAGAATGAATTATTTAATAATTTGACTTATCGTATAAAGAAAATAAACTATTAGAAAAATAAAAAAAAGAAAAAGGTGTTATTTATGAAAAGTATTATTCTTATAAAATATGGAGAGCTTACTACAAAAGGTGATAATAGAAAACAATTCATAGAAGTTCTTAGTAAAAATATAAATGAAAAAATTAAAAAATATGATGCCAAAATCATAAAAGAACATTCTAGAATGTATATCGAGTTTGATGAAAAATATCAAAATGAAATAATAAAAGTTTTAAAAAATACTTTTGGTATTCATGCGTTTAATATTGTCTATAAAGCAAATACTAATAGTGATGATATATGTAATAAAGTTCTAGAAAAACTAAAAACTATATCATTTAAAACATTTAAAGTAGTATCAAAAAGAAGAGATAAATCTTTTAACATTCCAAGCATGGAATTTAATAAAGTAGTAGCAACCAACATCTTAAAAAACATAAAAGACATAAAAGTAGATGTTCACAGTCCTGATATTTATATAAATATTGAAATAAATAAAGAAGATACCTATATTTATTTTAACGAAATAAAAGGACTTGGAGGATATCCAGTTGGAGTAGCAGGAAAAGGACTTTTGATGCTATCCGGAGGAATAGATTCCCCAGTCGCAGGATATTTATCTTTAAAAAGAGGAGTAAAGATAGAAGCAATTTATTTTGAAGCACTTCCTCATACAAGTTTAAATGCTAGAGAAAAAGTTATTAACTTAGCCAAAGAACTTTTAAAATATAGTAGTGAATTTAAACTTTACATTGTACCAATAACAAAATTACAAGAAGAAATATATCAAAAAATAGATTCAACCTATATGATAACTATCTTAAGAAGAATGATGTATCGTATAAGTGAGCAAATTGCTAGAAAAAATAAAGATTTAGTTTTAATAAATGGAGAATCAATTGGACAAGTAGCATCTCAAACACTTACTAGTATGAATGCTATTAATGAAGTAGTAAAAATACCTATTATTCGTCCAGTTGCATGTTTTGATAAACTAGAAATAATTGATATTGCAAAAAAAATAAATACTTACGAAACAAGTATTCTTCCATTTGAAGATTGTTGTACAATCTTTGTACCAAAACATCCAGTAATCAATCCTAAAATAGAAAAATGTAAAGAATTTGAACAAAAAATTGATTATCAAAACCTAATAGAAGAAGCAGTTCAAAATACAAAAATCATAAAAATTGAAAACAAAGATGAATTTGAAGATCTTCTTTAAAACTTTTGTTAATAATAATATAAAACAAATAAAAAAAATTATACAGGTATAAATTACCAACCCAAATAGCGTATGAAATGACAAAATTTTCACATTCTATAAATGTATAGGAGGTGAAAAGAAATGAATCAAGGAAGCAATAATAGTAAAAAACTAGTTGTTCCTGGAGCTAAACAAGCTATCGATGGTATGAAATACGAAATAGCTAGAGAATTTGGTGTTACTTTAGGACCAGATACTACTTCAAGAGCTAATGGTTCTGTTGGAGGAGAAATTACAAAGCGTTTAGTTGAAAGAGGAATGTCACAATTAAGTGGTTATTCTAACAAATAGTTAATATAAATTATTTTATTAAAATAAAAGTACTCTTGATATCTTAAGAGTGCTTTTTTACTAAAATTTAAAAAAAATGTTGTATAAAAAATATTTTTGTAGTTTAATGTAATTATAATAATAAAGTAAAAGGAGATATTTTTATGAAAAAATTAAGTTGTTATTTATTAATACTAATTACATTTTTATTAATAGGCATTAATAATGTTGATGCTACAGAAATAAAAAGTATGACAGAACTTAACCAAGTTTTAAAAGATGCTACAGTAAGTGGTTCTACCATAAAATTAACAAAAGATGTTAGTTTAGATTCTGATACTATCATCATTAAAGAAGGAACTTATATTTTAGATTTAAATGGTTTTAAAATAAGTTCAGTTGATGGACCAATAAAAGTTGATGGGGCTAATTTAACTATTAACGATTCTAGTTCAAATAAAACAGGATTAGTCGAGGCAACAACAACTACTGATACAAAAGGTTACTCTGTTATGTTATCTTCAGGTAATTTAACAATAAATGAAGGAAATTTTGGAAATACTACCCAAGATAAAGGCCTTGATATATATGGTGGTACTGCAGTTATAAATGGTGGTAATATCAAAGGAAAGAATTATGGTATTTGGACTACTTTCTGGCAAGATATACCAGTTAATGTAACTATTACAAATGGAACTATAAATTCAAAATATGGAGTATGTGTTTCACATCAAAACACTAATACTGATTATAAAAATTATAGTGTAAAAATAAGTGGAGGAAATATAAAAGGAACTGTAAGTGGTCTTTATGCTATAGAAAAAGCTATACCATTTGTAAAAATAAGTGGAGGAACATTTGAAGGAACAAAATATGGTGGACTAATGATTCAGCAAAAGTATGATAACTCTAATGACTTGCTCCCATTAGACACAATAATTGAAGAGGGATATGGAATTATAAAAACAGATATAGGTTTTGATATTGATAATAGTAATTATCTTATATTTTCAGGTGAAATAACAAAAGTAAGTAAATCATATAAAATTATAATTTCAGATAAAATAACAAATGGAAAAATAGTAACTGTTTTTCCAACAGCTATAGAAGGAGAAACAGTGTATTTGATTGCTACTGAAGATGAAGGTTATGAACTATCATCAATCACTGCAACAGATGAAAAAGGAGAAAAACAAATTACAGTTAAAAATAAAAAGTTTATAATGCCAAATCATGATGTTTATGTTAATGCAACATTTACAAAAGCAACTGGATTTGCCAAAGAAAGTACTAATCAAACATTTATAATTAATAAAAATGATTATTTAGATTTTAAAGTTTTCGCAAGTGCAGAAAATATTGTCTCAGTATATATAGATGATAACTTAATAAATAGTGATAATTATACAATTACAAACGAAAATAACGCTACTATAAGAATTTCTAATGACATATTAAAAGATTTAAAAGTTGGTAGTCATACTATTAAAGTTGCTTTAAAAGATGGTAGTTTTATAGAAACAACATTTAATGTAAAAACAGTAGATGATGGAAAAACAATATCAGCGCCTAACACAGGAAGCATAACACCAGTTATACAAATATTTACAGGTATTGCATTAGTATCTATCGGAGGATATATACTATATAGAAAATATAAAAGTCCAGAAGCAAAAAAATAGTGAAAAAAACACTATTTTTTTATATACAATATTATCTAGTCCTAAAGAATAGTTTTTGCATATTGTATTTAATAATGATATAATTAAATAGAAACAAAAATAAAACAAGAGAGAAGGTATTAATATGAAAAAAATAGTTGTTTTAGCAGGAGGCTTAAGTCCAGAAAGAGATGTATCATTAACTTCTGGATCTCGTATAGCTAATTCTTTAATAAAAAGTGGGTATGAAGTAATGCTTTTAGATCTATATTTAGGTATTAATAACAAAGACATAAAACCTGAATATAAAAATAGTTCATCAAAAGAATTATTTGAGTATAGTGTTCCGGAAAAAGAACCAGATCTAGAAAAATTAAAAAAAGAATCAAATAACAAAAATAAATTAATCGGAGAAGGAGTCTTAGATATATGTATGGATGCAGATGTTGTATTCATGGCACTTCACGGCTCAATCGGAGAAAACGGAAAACTTCAAGCGGTTTTTGATACTTTTGGAATAAACTACACAGGAACAGGCTATGAAGGAAGTCTCTTAGCAATGGATAAAGATTTATCAAAAAGAATGATGAAACATGATAACATCCTAACAGCAGACTGGAAAACTTTATCTTTAAATGAACCATATAACATAGAAGAAATAAAAACACCTTGTGTTATAAAACCATTTAGTTGTGGTTCAAGCGCAGGTATTTCTATTGTTAACAACAAAGATGAATTAGAAAAAGCTCTAGAATATGCAAAAGTATATGAAGATAATGTCATAATAGAAGATAAAATAGAAGGTAGAGAATTCTCAATTGGTATATTTAATAAAAAACCTCTTCCAATAATAGAAATAATACCAAAAGAAGGATTCTATGATTACAAAAATAAATATCAAAAAGGAGCGACTGAAGAAATTTGTCCAGCTAATCTAGACAATAAAACAAGAGATTATCTTTGGGATTGTGCCTTAAAAGTGCATAAAACATTAAGACTAGGACATTATTCAAGAATAGATTTTATCCTTGATAAAGAAGGTAATGCTTATTGTTTAGAAGCAAATACCTTACCAGGAATGACTCCAACTAGTTTAATGCCTCAAGAAGCACAGGCAGAAGGTATCCCATACGATACACTTTGCGAAGAAATAGCAAAAAGTGGTATAACAAGAAAAAGAAAATAAATAACAAACTCCACTTGTATTTAACATAAAAATGTTTTATAATTTACTTATAAAAGAATAATACTAAAAGGAGTAGAAATTTTATGAAAAAAACAAATAAAACTTCTGACAAAAAAGGACCTTTATATAAATTATTAACAAAAGATGTAAAAGAATTCAATGGAATAATTCTCTCTTTAATATGCATAGGTATCCTTTTAGGAGCAGGACTTATATCATACAAAATAACAAACTCTTATGCGCTTTTTACTGATAGTATAACAGGTGAAAAGACAATAGAAGTAACTGCTAGTAATTGTAAGCCTAGATCAGTAGCAAAAGATACAAGTGGGACAAATACACCAGCACTTTCTAGCAATAGCAATATGATACCAGTATATTATGATGAATGTGATGAAGTATGGAGAAAAGCTGATAGTACAAATGAAAGTTCAACTTATCGTTGGTATAATTATGATGAAAAAATATGGGCTAATAGTGTAACAGTATCAGCAACTAACAGAAGTACATATAAGAATGCAAAAGCAGGAACAGAAATACCAATGGATGATATTCTAACAATGCAAGTATGGATACCAAGATATAAGTATAAAGTATTTAATTATAATACAGATGGAACAGTAACAAGTGAACCTCAAGAAATAGAAATAACATTTGAAAATGG
>JBJEYJ010000036.1:0-3128 GCA_051886655.1 Bacilli bacterium
AAATTGTAATTTAGCGAATAGTAACTTAATTTTCTTTTTTATTAAACATATGGCGTACTTTATCTATTCGATTATTTGGTCTGCGTGATTGAATAACTGGTTCACAAGTAGCAATTTGATAATCTTTTAATTCTGTCAAAAAAACTGCTTGCCCATTTGTATATAGAGTTAAAGTATTACGATATTCATTAATACAACGTACAGGAATATGTCCTGTAAAAATAATTTCATCATTTTTTGATTGACTAGTTTCAATTATTGCACAATGTTTTTGTGCATCATTATATGCACGAGAAAGGTATCCCTGTGGTGTAAAAAGTATAAACGAAAGATATGGCTCTAATAATTGCGTTCCCGCTTTTTTCAATGTTTGTTCAAGTACAATTGGGGCAAGAAAGCGAAAATCCGAGGGAGTACTAACAGGGCTATAATAAACACCATATTCAAAACATATTTTACAATCTGTTACTTCCCAACCATACAAACCTTGCTCCAGTCCATAATTAATACCTTCTCTTACTGCATTTTGGAAACTTTGATTTAAATAACCGAGTGAAACTTTGCTTTCGTACTGTATTCCACTGCCAATTGGAAGTGGAGTTATTGATAATCCAATCGATGCCCAAAATGGATTTGGTGGTACTTCAATATGAATAGTATAATCTGCCTTTTGTAATGGCTTTTCCAAATAAATTACGGTTGGATCTTCGATTCTTATGTTTATGTGATATTTTTCAATCAACAGAGAACAGATAACTTCTAACTGCACTGTTCCTAAAAAAGAAATGACGATTTCATGTGTTATCGTATCAACACAATAACGTAAAAGAGGATCAGTATCTGCAATTTCTGTAAGAGCATCCAATAATTTTTCTCTCTCTTCTATTTTTATCGGTTCAATTCTTGTTCGTAGCATTGGTACAGGCTTGTCATTCCATACATTGCATGGCAAAATCTTTTCATTTCCTATAATATCGTTCAATCTTAATGTATTGTTAGGTATTATAAAAATATCTCCAGAACAAACTATTTCTGTCTGTATCATTTCTCCATTTGAAGGAATATATATTTCTGTAAGTTTCACTTTCTTTTTTTCTGACAATACAATTGTATCTCGTAAGTGTAATGTTCCACTGTAAAGACGCAAATAAACTAATCTTTGCTTATGGTCTGTATATTCAATTTTAAAAACTCTTCCACATAGTTCTGAATAATTCTTATTCATTTCAGGACAAAAAAGATTTGAAATAGCTTCAATGAGTTGTTGAGTTCCTATATTATTTTTAGCACTTCCATGGTATATAGGAAACAACGAACCTTTTTTAACACACCTATATTCTTCCTGCGTTAATTCCTGTATAGTCAATTTTTCTCCTGCAATATATTTTTTTAAAAGTTTATCATTTTTGGAAATTACAGGATCCCATTCATCTAAATCAATGATATTTTTAATTGATATTTCTGGAGTTAATGTTACATTTTGCATAACAATAATATCATTTGAAAGTTTTTCTTTGATATTTTGATAAATATTATTTAAGTTAATTCCATACTGATCTATTTTATTTATAAAAATAATTGTTGGTATATTCATTTTTTGAAGTGCATGGAATAGTATTCTGGTTTGTGCTTGTACACCATCTTTAGCAGAAATTACTAAAATAGCTCCATCAAGAACAGATAAGGAACGATACACTTCTGTTATAAAATCTGTATGTCCAGGAGTATCTACAATATTGATTTTGTAGTCATTCCAATTAAAAGAAGTAACTGCTGCCTGAATTGTGATTCCACGCTGACGTTCTAAAAACATAGTATCTGTCCTTGTTGTTCCCTTATCTACACTGCCTAATTCTAAAATCGCTCCACTTGTATAAAGCAGACTTTCCGTTAAAGTTGTCTTTCCTGCATCTACATGAGCAAGAATACCAATGTTGATTATTTTCATTGAATTTCCCTCCCTACAAATTTATCTTTTAACTTAAAATCAATATTTGCTAATTTTGTTCTTTTAAACTATTCTCAAAATCAATTATCCACTTTTCTAATGTTTCTACTAATGCTAATTGTTGTTTGAACATTTGTTTTCCAACATTAGGAATATGTTGTCTATGAGATTGTCTTTCATTTAGCAATTCTTTTAATTCTAATATCTTTGATTTTATATTAGAAACAAGAATCTTTTTTTGTTCATCATCTACTAAATCTAAATTCGTAATAATAATATTAAAATCCAAATATAGACTAACATCATAATTTGAAATATCATTCATAAGTCTATTAAAATAATCATTACCTTTGTCAGTAATAGTATATACTGCTTTATCTGGCATATTTCCCTCTTTCTCTTTATGGCTAACAATATATTCTTTTGATTCTAATTGTAATACTTTCTTATAAATAGACTGTTCACTAATTCTTACCCATCTTGGTATATTACGATATTCTATATTTTTTTTAATATCATAAGCACTTTGTGATTTTTGTTTAATAAGTCCTAATAATACCAAATCTATATTTGACATAATCTCTACTCCTTACTTAATATAATCTGTAACGCCAAGTCTATTTCCAAATGGATCTTCAAACTCGACTGCATTACCAGTTCCAATTTTAAAAGGCTCACTCAAAAATTTTATACCATTATTCAACATTTCTTTATAGAAGATTGCAACATCTTCTACTTCAAACCATATTGTAGGCTTTAAATTCTCAAATTTATTTTTGTCTTTTAAAATTATTGCAGGTTCTTCATTTCCAATATTATAAGCAACCATTCCCTTATCAGAAAAATCAAATTTCTTTTTTAACCCCAATATTTCCTCATAATATCTTTTTGCTTCTTCCATATTATCTACAGGAAGAAAATAGTTGTCATAATTTTTCATATATTTAAGCCCTTCTTTCTACTACAAACTATACTACTATATTTTATAGTAGTTATAATTAAATGTCAATAAATAATAAAAAAATAATTGCATTTAATTCGTTTATAATTCTTATAAAAAATAGATTAGTTGCACTGAACTAATCTATTTGTATAACTGCTTGTCGTACAAAAAAGACTGTCATTACTGACAATCTTTTCGGTAAATTACTATAAATCAATAACTATAAAATTGTAATTT
>JBJEYJ010000037.1:0-3089 GCA_051886655.1 Bacilli bacterium
GTATTTTTTAATTTTATTATTCGTTCACTATTTCAGATGAATACCAATAGTATTTACCATCATCTGATTTTTTGAATGTTGTTTTATAAGTATTAAACACATCACTATATTTTTCATATAAATAATCATAATTTATAGAATCGCCTTTGTTAAATTCTGTATCTTGAATAAATCCCTTATCATTTTGATAAGAAAAATCTTTAGATGAAACATATTTTCCTTCTGCTTTTCCAGTATTAGAACAAACTACTCCTCCTAAACATTTTATAACTTTGCTATAAATTTCAACTTTATCATTATCTTGTTTAAAATTAAGAAATTTGCTATTAATATCCATAGTAAATGAATCACCTTGGCAAGATATACCTAAATAAAATTTATTATCGTCTTTTGAATAAAAATATTTATTGTAATTACCATCTCCAAATCCAAAATCAGAAAAGTTATCAATTTCAAAAACTCTGTCTGTATTAAACAATGTTTTTAAATAATTATCTATTTCCTCTTTAGATATAGAGAAAACATTATCTTTTTCAACATTCTTTTTACTTATTGAGTCAAAAAAAGTTATTTTATTGTCAGCTTCAGAAATACAAATCTTGCTCTTATCAGATTCAAAATCAATATTCTTTTCTACACTATATTTTTTCAAAACATAAGGCATAATCTCATCAGCAGTTATACTATTAATATCTACATCGCGATTATTAAACATAGATTCATGTTCAAACACTAAACTTTCATGAAGTTTTGCAACTTCTTCATCAGATAGTTTTTCTACTTGTGACTCGTTATCTGCTACAGGTTCTTCCTTAACCATAAGTTTGTCATAACAAATGTACCCAATTGCTCCTATTAACAAAATAGATAAAATAACAACCAAAATTATTAATCCTTTATTACTTTTTTTATTTTCTTCCATATTCTTTACTCCTTTCTGTTCTAATAATATCACACATAAATAAATAAATAAATAAATAAATAAATAAATAAACATTTTTTGTGTAAACTTTACAAGTTTTAAACTTTTTTAAAATACTTTTATCATTTATTTTGTGGTATCAATAAAAATAAGTATTTAAAAAGAAATGCTATCGAAGCATTTCCTAAATCTTATTATTCATTAACTATTTCAGATGAATACCAATAGTATTTACCATCATCTGATTTTTTGAATGTTGTTTTATAAGTATTAAACACATCACTATATTTTTCATATAAATAATCATAATTTATAGAATCGCCTTTGTTAAATTCTGTATCTTGAATAAATCCCTTATCATTTTGATAAGAAAAATCTTTAGATGAAACATATTTTCCTTCTGCTTTTCCAGTATTAGAACAAACTACTCCTCCTAAACATTTTATAACTTTGCTATAAATTTCAACTTTATCATTATCTTGTTTAAAATTAAGAAATTTGCTATTAATATCCATAGTAAATGAATCACCTTGGCAAGATATACCTAAATAAAATTTATTATCGTCTTTTGAATAAAAATATTTATTGTAATTACCATCTCCAAATCCAAAATCAGAAAAGTTATCAATTTCAAAAACTCTGTCTGTATTAAACAATGTTTTTAAATAATTATCTATTTCCTCTTTAGATATAGAGAAAACATTATCTTTTTCAACATTCTTTTTACTTATTGAGTCAAAAAAAGTTATTTTATTGTCAGCTTCAGAAATACAAATCTTGCTCTTATCAGATTCAAAATCAATATTCTTTTCTACACTATATTTTTTCAAAACATAAGGCATAATCTCATCAGCAGTTATACTATTAATATCTACATCGCGATTATTAAACATAGATTCATGTTCAAACACTAAACTTTCATGAAGTTTTGCAACTTCTTCATCAGATAGTTTTTCTACTTGTGACTCGTTATCTGCTACAGGTTCTTCCTTAACCATAAGTTTGTCATAACAAATGTACCCAATTGCTCCTATTAACAAAATAGATAAAATAACAACCAAAATTATTAATCCTTTATTACTTTTTTTATTTTCTTCCATATTCTTTACTCCTTTCTGTTCTAATAATATCACACATAAATAAATAAATAAATAAATAAATAAATAAATAAACATTTTTTGTGTAAACTTTACAAGTTTTAAACTTTTTTAAAATACTTTTATCATTTATTTTGTGGTATCAATAAAAATAAGTATTTAAAAAGAAATGCTATCGAAGCATTTCCTAAATCTTATTATTCATTAACTATTTCAGATGAATACCAATAGTATTTGCCATCATCTGCTTTTTTGAATGTATGTTTGAATAAATTTAAATTTGAATCAAAATCACTAAAAATTGAATCATAATTAAATTCATAGTATTCTTCTGTATTAAGCTTTAAATATTTTTCTCCTCCAGAAATAACCTTATTATTATTATCAAAGAATTTTAGTTCACCACTTTCATCTGAACCTGCATAAAATAGTTTATTTGCATTACCAGCTTTTTCTTCTTCTTTTAAACTAGTATATAATACTTTACTACATTCGTAATTTCCAACTTCACTCCAGCAACTAACAAATTTATCAAAAATAACAATTTCATCATTAGTTGTTTGTTCTGATTTAGTCATAACAGATTTAACAGAATTATTAGAAAAATCACTAGAAGGCATACCTAAATAATACTCTTTCTTATCAGAATTATAATAAGCTTCATAACGTGTGTTACCTATACTAACAATCTTATCATCAATAACAAAATCTCTATCTGTTCCAAAATTTTCTTTAATATAATTATCTACAACATCTTTTGATAAAATATTGTTTTTGGCTTTATCTTCACTAACGGCTTTATTAGTTTCCTTATCACATAAGTAGTATTTAGCAGAACTATCTCCACACACCATATAATTTCCATTTATTTCTATTTTATTATCATAAATTATATTGCTTATAACATAACTAACCATTAATTTTGAATCCATTTCATCGATTGAAGTTTTTTCACTAAAGTAAAAACCATAACTATTATTGTGATTAATCATACTCTCATGAAGTTTTGCAACTTCTTCATCAGATAGTTTTTCTACTTGTGATTGATTATCTGCTACAGGTTCTTCTTT
>JBJEYJ010000038.1:0-3024 GCA_051886655.1 Bacilli bacterium
TTGATGTTCATCGCATCTATGCTTCTAATCTCATCTATAAATTACTATTTTTCTTTCTCTTTAATTATATCATGAAAAAAGCAAATCTAATTATAGATCTGCTTGTTAAATTGTAATTTATAACATTTTATATTCATCTAAATTAACTTTATAATTGATAACAACTATCCCATCCTTCTCCAACTTTTCCTTTTGTTTTTCTATGCCTCCAAAAGCAAATTGTTTTGATAAATTTCCTTTACTATCGACAACTTTATAGCACGGATATTTATCTTCATCTGGATTATTATGAAGAATGTTGCCAACAACTCTTGCCAATTTTTTATTTCCCAAATATTCTGCTATTTGTCCATAAGTTACTACTTTACCTTTTGGGATTGTTCTTAAAAAATCATATACTTTTTCTTTCATCATTTTCTCCCTACAAATTACTATTTGTCTTTCTATTTAATTATACCATGAGAAAAGCAAATCCAGTTATAGATCTGCTTGATAAATTGTAATTTGTAATTATGATTAAATTAAATGTTATATTATAACTAAATTAAATCTTTTATGATATTTAATTGCTTTTTATTTTATCAAAGTAAACATCAAAATTATTTTTGCTTTGTTTTTCTATTGCTTCAATAAATTCTTTATTACTAGAACTACCAAAGCCAACAAATGATTCTTTACCGATTATTGTATAGGGAACTCCTGTTACCTCATCATCCATTGCTTCTGCAAAAGTATAGATAAGTTTGGCATTATCTTCATTATACCATGTTTCAAAAGTATATAAATTATAATAATTGCCATATTTTTCTTTTATACTCTCAAAAAATTTAAATTCTTCTTCACAATGTGGGCATCCATTTCCCCAAAAGAAATAAATATTGATTTTATTATCTTCTTTTTCAATATTATCCAAATTAACATTTTTTAAAATGTTATTATCTTCTTTTGTAGATTCATTATCAGATGATTTAACTTCACTAGAATCTGTATCTCTTAATTTAACATATTTTGAAAACCATTTTTGAAAACCATCTTTAGAAGTATAGTATTCAACATCTTCATCCTTATTAGCCTCTAAAAAATCAACCAATTTGCCTTTATTATAAATTAAAAATGATGGATAATACTTTACAGATTTTCCAATATTAGTATTCTTAATATCAGAAAAAGCTATTTTATAAATGATTATCTGATTGTCTTTTAAGAATTCAGATAGTACATTCTCAAAATCAGAAGATGTCACACACATAGGTTGATATACAAACACAACGAATGATTCGTTTTTATTTATTAAACTATTTAACTCATCTATTTTTATTTCTTTCATATCACTAGAAGTGTAATAATCATTTTCCAAATAAAATTGTGTATTATTATTAGTTTTATTAATAAATAACAAGGTAGTTATAATTACTGCAAATAATAAAATTATTACTAAACAAACAAATATTTTCTTTTTCATTTTCTAATCTCTGTCAAATTATCAAAATCGATATTATGATAATTTACTTTCCAAAAGTCATATTTTGTTTTAGAATCGTGATTATTTACTGTACTAATTCTATGGTTTCCCTCATAATTCCAATATGCACCAACATTATATATTTTTTCTTTATCCCAACCTAAAGCTACTAACATTTGTTTAGTAAAATTTGCATAGCCACCTGCACCACACATAATGAATATGTATTTATCTTTAGGAAAAAGATACTCTAATATTTCCATTGATTCTTCATAATTAGCAATATAATTACCATTTTTATCTAAAGAAAATAAAGTTTTTCCTGTATATAATCCATATACATTTTCTCCTGCTTTTTGATCTATATATTCTTGTGGAAATTCTGTTAAGTAAGCATATGGAACGACTTCAAACCCCTCTATAAATCCAGTTAACTCTCTTTCTCCACCTTTGTTTTCCCATGTTGCACTATCCATAAGCAGTCTTACATCACGATAAACAGTATCACTTCTACCTAGATAATTATCAATCGTTTTTTCATTTATATTTTTGTCAATGTCATATACACCTCTTAATCCTTCCGATTTTTCTTGTTTTGGCAAAGGTTTCTCTTGCGTATTATTATAATTACCGAATATAATATAACTTCCTAATCCTCCTACTATTATACTAGTAATAATTACTAGTCCACAAATTAATTTTTTCTTCATATTTTTTCTCCTTTCAATATTCATTTTATAAAATTATTAAAAGAAATCCAATAACGAAGAAGTTGAAAAAACTCAACATTTTGTTGAGTTGATTAGTTGAATAAATTTTTTCTTTTATTTGGAGCAACTATTCATTTTTAAAGGTATTTTATAAGTAGTAATTTTATCATTAAAATCAGTGGCATTTATAGATAAATATAAACTATCTTTTTGATATTCTTTACAATTTTTTTCATAATTATCTATAGATAAAGTTACATCTTGTAAAAATTCTTCTAATTTTATTTTTTCATGATCTGATGTAAAAGAACTAACTTTTGTTTCAACATTATTGTTAGATTCATATAAAATGCATTCTATTTGCTTATATTCCTCATTATCATCTCCACCACAATATTTGATATTGGTAATATAAATTGCAGATTTATTTTCATTATAAGAAATATTTCCTGAAATATTAAAATTTTTACATTCAGTTGATAATGTCTTAAATTGAAAATCGTTTTTTTCTTGAAAAGGTTTAAATATAATCATAGCAAATATACATAATGCAATAAAAATAAATACTGATAAAAAAATTATTAAAAAAGTTTTCTTCTTTTTACTTTCCTTATATCCTCCATCTAATAGTTCATCTATACTTATATTAAAATCTTTGCTAATTTGTTTCATAAGGGATGTATCAGGCATGTTCAAACCATTTTCCCATTTACTTACTGCTTGATATGTAACATTGTATTTATCGGCTAATTGTTTTTGAGTCAAATTATGCTGTTTTCTTATCTCTTTAATAAATTTACCAAATTTTTCTTGATTCATAAAACTTTTCAACTCCACTTCAAATTACTATTT
>JBJEYJ010000039.1:0-3013 GCA_051886655.1 Bacilli bacterium
TTCTACAGTTTGATTATTATCATTATTACCGTCAAAGATATTTGATAAGATGGTCATTCCTGAAATGATGCTTGTTATGATAATAAATATTAGGAAACTTGCGAATGCTAGAGCTAAATATTTTATTATTTTTTGAGCGGAACTCATTTTATTTCAACTCCTCCGAAGATAGATGTTGCTTTTATGTAAATAGTATATTTGGCATTTTTTGTTTTTACTTTTCTATCATCTGATACTCCTCCGAAGATTGGAGTAGAACTTATTTTTACATTTACATCTTTTGGTACATAAATGGTTATTCCTCCGAAGATAGCGCTTGTATTTATTACAACATTTTCTTTTATTATAGCTTCTTTTAAATTACATTCTACTCCTCCGAAAACTGCGGTTAGGTTACATCCTTTAAATTCTTCATCTGTAAAATCTATTTCTTGGGCTCCGAATGTTGAGCAGTATTCTTCTTTATCATTTCTGTTTATTTTTTTTATTTCTTGTTTTACTTTTTTATTGAATGCATCTTTAAAAATAAATGATAACCCTATCATTATTAAGATTATTGGTACAATAAGCTTCCAGATTAGAGCAAAGTTTATTATGTTTTGAGAGCCAAGAAGTAGTAATACTCCTATTATTAGACCTATTATGTTACCTGTTTTACTTTCATTTTTAAATAATCCTATAAAGCATGGAACTATTATAAATAGTGTCCACCAGCCATCAAAGAATATATTTATATCTGTTATATCTAGGGCGTTTAAACCAAAAATTAATCCTAAAAGTATTAAAACTAATCCCCATAAACTATTACTTATTTTATTCATTTTCATTACCTCTTTCTTTTTTTATTTATATATTTTTTATCAGTGCTGTAAATTCTTCAGTTAAAAGCTTGCTTATTTCTTGATTACTAAACTCGCATGTTCTTGTTGCTATTAAACATGCTATTCCATGGGTAAACATCCACATTTTTAAATGAAATTTATTTATTTCCTCTTTTGATAAATTGTATTTTGATTCAAGAAGTTCTTCTATTTCTTTGTAACTTGGATCAAATTCTCTAAAATTTTCTATTTTTATGTTGTAATCTCCCATAAATATTAATTTGAAAATATTGGTTTCTTCTTTAGCTAGTTTAATATAATTTATGCCAATTTCTTTGTAATTAAAGCTTTTTTCTGAGTTTATAGATATGTATTTATGATAGTAATCTAAGGAATAATTTAAAAGTTCTTTCTTTAAGTCTTCCATATTTTTAAATTGATAAAATATTGGCTGAACTGAAGAATTTAATTTTTTTGCTATGTCTCTAGCTGTTACTTTTTCTATTCCTTGATCTTTTAATATTTCAAATGATGCTTTTATTATATCTTCTTTTGTTGTTTTCTTAGATGATGGCATTTCACACCTCCTTTATATCTAGTGTTATTATAACACTTGTTATACTATTTGTATATATTTCTATATAAAAAAATTCTCATTATTTTTATAACAAGAATTTTGTTTTATTTTTTACTTTAATTTTTGACGCTTAATAAAATTATTTTTTCCTACACTTATTTTTTTATTATTAATACCTGATTCTAATTCTGTTACTTCTAGGGTCCAATCTTTAATATTAATTAAAAGGTTTATATTATCTTTTTGAGCTAAATAATATGGTGATGCATCGTTTAAAGCATCTGCTAATTCTATAGTTCCTGCCCCTATTATGAAGTCAAATATTTTTTCTAATTTACTCATCTTTTTTTCTCTTGTTAGAATGTAAATTTCCCAAGGATTTGGATAATACTCTTTTAAAATTTGTTCATATGAACTTATCTTATTTTTATATTTTTCTTTATCTAGCTTTTTTCTCATTACTAAAAGTGGTAAATCTTTATCATTATCAAGTAAATAATCTATAGTTATTCCAAATAATTTAGATAATTCTTTTAAATTTTCAGTATCAGGTAGACCTTCTTCTGTTTCCCATTTAGTAATTGCTTGTCTTGATACGTTTATTAGTTTAGCAAGTTCTTGTTGTGATAGTCCAAATTTATTTCTTATTTCTTTTAATTTTTGTCCTAATGTCATACTTATCCCTTCTTTCAAGATAAGTATATATTTTTTTATTTAGTTTTACTAGCTTTTTTGATCTTTTTTATGCTACTTTTCGTGGCATAGTTTTTATTTGTTTTTAATTGGTATTTGTATTTCTGTTAACCAATCTTCAGAATTTTCTTTATTCCAAATACCATCTATATATCTTTCACGAGGGCTTTCTATTATTTCTAAATTATTTTCTTCTATATATTTCATTATAAATCCATAAGCTTCTTGAAGAGTACTGTAATCTCCTTTATGATATATACACACTGCTTGGGTTTTTTCAAGTTTCATAAATTTTATTGTCTCATTTGGCACACCTTCTTCTTCTACTGCTTGACAATATCTTATTTTTATATCCTTTTCTTTGTATTCTCCATCTAAATAATTGACGTAACAATAGTCTGGCTCGATGCATTTAATTTTAGGATTTGTCTTTAAACATTCTTCTGCGCTTGATAAAATAAATTCTGATATTTCACTATAATCTTTTATGACTCCTTCTTTGTAATATACTACGTATTCTGGTAATTCTTTTAATACTACTTCATATTTCATATCTTTTTCCTCCATTAAATAATTAATTTTTGAAAGTTGATATTTGTAATTTTTTAACTCTTTTTCTATATTTTCTTTTCTTATTTTTAATAATTTGTTTAAGTCTTCACCATTTAAAACCTCTCTTATTTCTTTTATAGATAACCCTATTTGTCTTAGGGAGATTATTTTGGATAGTTTTAAAAGTTCTGTTGTTTCGTAATATCTATATCCTTTTTCATCTATATAATGTGGTAATAATAATTGTTCTTTTTCATAATATCTTAAAGTTTTTATGGTGGTTTTTGAAAGAATAGAAAATTGTCCAATTTTATACATAATATCAGCTCCTTGATTTAACTTTAATGTATCCCCTTGGGGGAGAGTCAAG
>JBJEYJ010000040.1:0-3232 GCA_051886655.1 Bacilli bacterium
AGCGAGTTAGGTCTGGTGAAAGCTAACAAGAATAGTATATTTTAGATCACTTCTGATGTTTTTGTAATAAAACGGTATGCTCGTTATAGCAAATAAGAAATAAAAATAAGGTGGTACCACGTGAATAACACGTCCTTTGGTAGCATCTTTTTATTATTAAGGGAGGTAAAATATGTTTAAGGAATTAAAAAAAGATGAAATAAGTAAAGTAGAAGAAAGTTTTTCTGAATTTTGGAAAAAAGAAAATATTTTACAAAAAAGTATTGATAATAATAAAGATTATTATGTTTTTTATGATGGTCCTGCTACTGCGAATGGTTTTCCAGGACTTCATCATATGGTTGCTAAGTTTATAAAAGATTCTATTTGTAAATATCATAGTATGAAGGGTAAGAAAGTTCTTAGAAAAGTAGGATGGGATACACATGGTCTTCCTGTTGAACTTGCTGTTGAAAAAGAACTTGGTTTTAAAAATAAAACTGATATTGAAAAGTATGGAATAGAACCTTTTAATAAAAAATGCAGGGAAAGTGTTTGGAAAAATGAAAAAGCTTTTAGTGATTTAACTGTTAAAATGGGACAATTTATTGATTTAGATCATCCTTATGTTACTTATGATAATAATTATATTGAAACAGAATGGTGGATTTTGAAGAAATTCTTTGATGAAGGATTATTTTATGAAGGACATAAGATTGTTCCTTATTGTCCTAGATGTGGAACTGGTCTTGCATCTCATGAAGTAGCACAAGGTTATAAAGAAGTAAGTGTTGATACTGTAATTGTTACTATGAAAAAGAAGGGGGAAGACGCATACTTTTTGGTATGGACTACTACTCCTTGGACTTTAATTGCTAATGTTGCACTTTGTGTTAATCCTGATGAAGATTATGTTAAAGTAGAGAGTATGGGATATAAGTTTATTCTTGCTGAAAAGTTAGTTTCTAAAGTTCTTGGAGAAGATGTTACTATTTTAGAAAAATATAAAGGAAAAGATCTTGAAGGAGTAGAATATGAACAACTTATTCCAAGTTTAAGCGTTTCTAAAAAAGCATTTTATGTTACTTGTGATTCTTATGTTACTATGGAAGATGGTACAGGGGTTGTTCATTTAGCTCCAGCTTTTGGGGAAGATGACTCTAAGGTAGGGAAAAGATATGATTTACCATATTTAAATCCAGTTGGAGAAGATGGATGTTATAAAGAAGGTTTATGGAAAGGTATGAATGTTTTTGATGCAGATCTTGAGGTTATTAAATATTTAAAGAAAGAAGATAAACTTTTTAAAAAACAAAAAATTAAACATAATTATCCTCATTGCTGGAGATGTTCTACACCACTTATTTATTATTCAAAACCTAGTTTTTATCTTGAAGTTACTAAATTGAAAGATAAAATAGTTGATGCTAATAAAAAGGTTAATTGGTATCCATCTTATGTTGGAGAAAAACGTTTTGGTAACTGGCTTCTTAATTTGAATGATTGGGCTATATCTCGTAATAGATACTGGGGAACACCACTTCCTTTATGGAGATGTGAATGTGGGCATATGGAAATGATTGGATCACGTGAAGAACTTAAAGAAAAAGCGATAGAAGAAATATCAGACGATATTGATTTACATAGACCTTATGTTGATGATGTTCATTTAAAATGTAAATGTGGCAGGTCAATGACTAGAGTATCTGATGTAATAGATTGCTGGTTTGATTCTGGTTCTATGCCATTTGCACAGTACCACTATCCATTTGAAAATAAAGAACTTTGGGAAACACAATTTCCAGCTGATTTTATTGCTGAAGGTGTTGATCAAACAAGAGGATGGTTTTATACACTTCTTGTAATATCAGTATTTTTAACAGGAAAATCTCCTTATAAAAATGTTTTAGTAAATGATTTGCTTCTTGATGCTGAAGGTAAAAAAATGAGTAAGTCACGTGGTAATATAGTTGAACCATTTACTACTATGGAAAAGTATGGAGCGGATACAGTAAGGTTTTATCTTGCCTTTTCTTCACCAGTATGGACACCACTTAAGTTTGATATTAATGGGTTAAAAGAAGTTCATTCTAAATTCTTTAATCCACTTAAGAACACATATTCATTCTTTGCACTTTATGCAAATATTGATAAAGTTGATCCTAGAGAGTATAATGTTTCTTACGAAGATTTAGAGGAAATTGATAAATGGCTTTTATCTAAATACAATAGACTTGTTAAAGATGTTACTAATTACTTTGATGAGTATGATTTACATAGAGTAGTTAAAGCTTTGACTTCATTTGTTTCTGAAGATTTATCTAATTGGTATATCAGAAGAAATAGAAAAAGATTCTGGGGTAGTGAACTTGATAATTCTAAAAAATCTGTTTATCATACAACTTATGAGGTGTTAAAAGGGCTTTCTAAATTAATTGCTCCAGTTGTACCATTTATTTCTGAAGAAATATATCAAAACTTAACAGGAGAAGAATCTGTTCATTTAGCAAGTTTTCCTGTTTGTGATGAAGCTCTAATAAATGATGCAATTGAAGAAAGAATGGATTTAGTAAGAGATTTAATTTCTCTTGGAAGAAATGTACGTGAAGAAGAAAAAATTAAAGTTAGACAACCTATTCTTGAGGTTATACTTGATGGTAAAAATAAAACTATTTTAGAAGGACTTGAAGGATTAATAAAAGAAGAGTTAAATGTTAAGGAAATTGTTTTTGAAGATGATTTATCTAAGTATATGAATTTTAAAGTTAAACCTAATTTTAAAGAAGCAGGTAAAGTAATAGGTAATAAGATGAAAGATTTTGTTAAGTATTTAGATAATTTGTCTGAAGAAGATATGAAAAAAGTAAATAATAAAGAAAGTCTTTCTTTTGAAGGAATAGAAGTAACTTTTGAAATGTTAGATGTTAAGATTGAATCTAAAGAAGGAATGAAAGTTGCTATGGAAGATAATAAGTTTATTATTTTAAATACTACTTTAACTGAAGATTTAATTAAAGAGGGAATTGCTAGGGAAGTTGTTTCTAAAGTTCAAAATTTAAGAAAAGAAAAAGATTTTGATATAGAAAATAGAATAAAACTTTATTATAATTCTGATGATTATTTTGAAGAAGTTTTAAAAGATTATGGAGATTATATTAAAGATGAGACTTTAGCACTTGAAATTATTAAAGATAATAGTTTAACTAATAAGTATAATATTAATGATATGGAAGTTTATTTAGATGTAGAAAGA
>JBJEYJ010000040.1:3332-12952 GCA_051886655.1 Bacilli bacterium
TTTAACTAATAAGTATAATATTAATGATATGGAAGTTTATTTAGATGTAGAAAGAATAGAAAAGTGATTCTATTCTTTTTTGTGTACAGAACTTTGATAATAGTTTATTATTTTTAATTATTATTAAAAATTTCTTGCTCTTTGAAAACATTATTTATATAATTATTTTAGTGGTGAAGTAGTATGTTGTTAGAATTAAGAGAATATTTTTTATTGTTTGTAATTTATTCTGTTATTGGATGGATAATGGAAGTTATATATACATTAATTACTGATAAAAAATTGACTAATAGGGGATTTCTTATTGGACCTTATTGTCCTATATATGGAGTTGGTGCAATACTTATAATTTTGCTTCTTTCTAGATATGAAGAACGTCCTGTTGGATTGTTTGTTTTAGCAATAGTGATTTGTAGTGTTTTGGAATATTTTACTAGTTATATTATGGAAAAGTTATTTAAAGTTAGATGGTGGGATTATTCAAATAATAGATTTAATATAAATGGTAGAATATGTTTGGAGACAATGGTTCCTTTTGGAATAATAGCGTGTTTAATAATTTATATTGTCAATCCTTTTTTTGTAAATAATCTTGGTAAATTACCTGATACTTTTTTGGCAATTATGACAATAGTTTTTGCAGTTTTCTTGATTTCAGATTTTATAACATCATTTAATGTAATTAACAATTTTAAAAAGACAATAAAAAATGTATCTTTTGAAGATAGAACAGAAGATATTAATAAATATGTTAAGAATCTTTGGTTAGAGAAGTCATTTTTACATCGTAGGTTAATAAAAGCATTTCCTAAAATTCAGACTAAATTAAAAATTATGAAGAAAAATTTTGAAGATAAAAAGAAAAAAGACTAGGCTTTGTGACTGTTGAAAACCTTAGTCTTTTTAAATTCAATGAATTCGTTGTATGCTTTTTCATTTAAGGTTGTATTTATTTTTGGTAATTTAAAGTTTTTGTCTTTTGATTTGATTAATTCCTCTAGAAAGTATTTTAAAAATTCTGGATTTCTTGAGAGAATTGGTCCAAGTACTTGGGTTCCATAGAAGTTTTTGTATTTTATTCCTTCTTCGTTGAATAAATAATTTTTATTATTATTTATTATGTCTTGATGATTCATAAATCCGTATATTGGTTTACATATATTATTTTCTAAGATTACTTCTTTTGATATTCTTTCTTTAGATCTTTCTGTTTCAAAATCAAATATGTTTAGAGCTTTTTCATTATATAATGTTTTTCCAAACATTGAAATAGAGTTTCCTGTTGCTAGGAAGAATTTGTTGTTTTCTATGTATTCTTTTATGTCTTTTTTGTATTTTAGTAAATGTTTTAAGCATAGATCTCTATTTTTTTCAGTTGATGCTCCGATTAGGATTAAATCATATTTTTTAATTTCTAGTTTATCTTTTATTGATTTATAGTCAATTGTATATTTTATATTTAGTTCATCTAAATGATATTTTAATACTTTTATATTTCCTGTGTCTCCATATAGATTCATTAAATCATAGTATAAGCAAAGAATATTTATTTTCATTTGATCTCCTCCATAACTCTGTTAAAGTCATTAATATAGTCGAAGTTTAGTATTGCATATATGTCTCCTTTAGAGTTTTTTATGTCTTCTTTAGCAGAATATAAATCTTTTTGTATTTTAATTTTTTCTTCTTCTATTCCGGCATATTTTAATCTTACTGCTATGTCATATCTTTGTGGTCCTGCGACTATAAATGAATGAGTATTTTCTTTTAGTAGTTCAAATTCTACATCATAAAGCCAAGAAAGTTCATCCCAAAGATATCTTCTTGATATTTCTTCCCATCCTATTACAATAGTTTTTTCTTTTTTGTTATTAAAAGTATATAGCATTGACTGGTTATATGTTGATGAGTTTTCACATTTATTGTTAAGTACAAAAACTTCTCTTTTGTTAATTTGATAGTTACTATATATTTTTTTATCTTTATTTAATTTTGATATAGCACTTGATATTTTATTTTTATCAAGTTTATATTCTGCTAGTACTGAGAATGCTGCGAGGGTATTATATAAATTATAGAGCATATCGTTATTTAAAGTTATTTTATATTTTTTATCTATAGTAATGTCTTTATCTTTGAAATCTGTTATTTTATATTTTGGTTTTGGCATTTCAAAATCACACTTTTTGTTAGAGCATTTATATTTTCCTAGATCTTCAATGTGATAATATTCATAAGTTAAAGAACTATTACATTTTGGACAAATAGTACTGTTAAGTGAGTTAAATAGATTATCTTTGTAAGAGTCTTTTAACTTTTCTATACCATAGTATGTAACTTTATTCTTTTTGTTTTTTACAAATTTTTGAAGTATAGGATCATTTGCATTTAGGTAAAGATGTACTTTTTCATCTAGTCCTTTTTCTATTTCTTCTATAATAAATTCTGGGTGTCTTTGTCTTGGGGGTTGATCTCTTGTTACATTTGTTATAACTACATCTGTTGGTTTTATGATAGGTAGTACATATTTAATATATCTTTCATCCATTTCTAGTACTACAACATCTGTTTTTATTTTTCCTGATAAAGATGAGTTTTTAATTAAAGTAGTAATTACTCCGGTAGTTTGATTTCCGCCTTCTTTGTTGTGTGCGACGGTGTAGTTTAAACTTCTAAAAGCATGTGTTATTATTTTGGTTGTGGATCCTTTTCCAGAAGATCCTGTTACTACTATTACTTTGTCTGGTAATTTAAATTTTTTTAATATATTTTTGTCTATTTGTTCTGCTATTTTTCCTGGAAAAGAACTTCCTCTTCCTAATGCTGTTGTAAGTAACGCTACTAGTTTTCCTAAAAAAATACTTATATATTTCATTTTAACACCTCTAGTAAAAGTATACCACAAAATGAAAAGTTTAACTTAAATATTTACATTTTTACCTTTTTGTGGTATAATATGGGCGATCAAAAGGGGGATTTGGTTATGGATAAAGAAATTGTATTTCGTGTTGTTAGAATATTTTTAGTTATTATGTTTGTACTTTTTGTATCTTCTGTTAGAAATATCACTAAGGAAAGTTATGAAGATGCAAATAAAATAATTAATTCACTTAATGCGTCTTTACAAGTTGTAAAACTTTCTGATGGTAAAATAATTGGCATGCCACTTTCAGATGAAGATGCTATTAAGAATGATGGTTATAAAATAAAAATAACTAATTGGGGTTATAAGGATAAGAAATTTACTATTGCCCTTATTAATGATTTAGAGGATAATAGTAAATCTATTTCTTATACTGATATTAGATATCAAGTAAAAAAAGATAATGTAGTTGTTGCTACTGATAATTTAGATAGCAGTGGTTACTTATATAATGATGCACTTGCTTCTTCTCATTATTCTAATTATGAAATAAAGTTTTGGATTGATGAGGATGTTAAAACAGATTTAAATGGTAAGATGTTTTCTAGTAAAATAGCAATAATATAATGCTATTTTTTCTTTTTCGTGATATACTTTTTATGGGTGAGAAGTATGAAAAAAGTTAATAATTTAATAGAAATTAGAGATGAAAATTTAAAACAAAACTTTCTTAATAAACTTTCTGATGATTCTTTTAATAGTATTGTTAATAGTTTAGATATAAAGCATGAAAAACTTTATAAACATACTTCAGGTCTTGAAAACTCTGCTTTAGAGTTTAAAAATTGTTCTAGTTGTAAGGGACTTGGTTTTTGTAAGAATGAACTTTGTGGTTATATTAATTTACCTTTTGTTGATGGAGAAGATATAACTTTTAATTATAAAGCTTGTCGTTTTAAGCAAAAAGAAATTAATAATAATAAATATAAAGAAAATCTTAATTTATTTGATATGCCTAAAAGTTTAAAAGACGCTAAAATAAAAGATATATATACAGATGATGTTTCTAGAACAGAAGCAATAAAATATGTTATTAATTTTTTAAAAAATTATAAAAAAGAAGATATTAAAGGACTATATTTACATGGTAATTTTGGATGTGGGAAAACTTATTTGATTTCTGCACTTTTTAATGAACTTGCAAAAAAAGGAGAAAAGAGTGCTATTATTTATTTTCCTGAATTTTTAAGAACTTTAAAAGCATCTTTTCAAAAGTCTGAGGAAACAGATGTAACTTTTAGTGAAAAATATGAATATATAAAAAATATTCCTTATCTTTTAATAGATGATATAGGGGCTGAAAATGTTTCAAGTTGGGGAAGAGATGAAATACTTGGGACACTTCTTCAATATAGAATGAACGAGAATTTATCAACATTTTTTACGTCTAATTTAACTATGGAAGAGTTAGAAAATCATCTTGCTACTGGTAATAATAAGATAGAAAAAGTAAAAGCAAGAAGAATAATAGAAAGAATAAAGAGTTTAACTTTTGATGTAGAAATAATAGGAAAGTCAAGAAGATAAATGAAGTTTAAAGAAAAAGATATAAGTAATATTATAAATTCAAATAATGTTGATGAGTTAAAAAAAGCTCTTAAAATAAAACATGAAGAAGATTATTTTAAAGCATTTATAACATATTTAGAAAAAATAATTTATTATTATGATGATAGGTATGCAGAAGTTGTAAATAGATTACTTGATTTTATTGAGCAAGATGTTCTTTTGGAAGAAGATTATTTAAAAAAATGTGATAAGATAATTGTGTTTAGAAATAGAATATCTAATATTAATAAAAATCTTTTTAAAAAGAGTAAAAATGATAAGTATAATTATTATGATTTAAAAAATATTAAAATTTCTTTAGAGAAACTGGATAATTGTTTTAATGAAGAGATAAAAAAGAGTAAAATTGATAATGATGATTTTGATGAAATTTTAGATTTTTCTTGTAATCTTTTAAGAAAATTCAGTATAAATAATTTTGATATATTAAATAGGTTATTTAATTATTTGGAAAAAGAATTAAGTAATGATACTAAGGGTGTTTTAAAAAAATGTGATAGTATAAACTATGTTAAAAAATTAATACAGAGTGAAATTTGTAAAAGACAGAATAATTACCAACAAGAGAAAAATAATATCAATAATTATAATTATTTGCTTGGAAAACTAGATAAAATAGAAATTAATTTAAGAAATAATATAGAAGATGATTTAAATTATAAAGAAATTGATAATGTTTTTGATTATCTTTTAAATAATTTAACTAGTATTATTATAAATTTTTCTGAAAGAAATGTTGATGCTGTGTATAAAATATTAGATTTACTTGAAAAAGAAATTATTAAGAATAATGATATAAATTATTTAAAAGAAGCAGAAAAAATTCTTGAACTTCGAAAAAGTATAGTTGATACTATAAAAAGTACTAAGAAGAATACTCGGAATAGTCATAGAAAATATTTTTATTTAAAAGAAATAGCAAATAAATTGGAAAATTTGGAAATAAATATTGCTTATAACATAAAATCAGAAGAAGTTATGACTAATTATAATGTTATAAGGTATATTATTTTTGATTTGGAAAATATAAAATATACAGAAAATTTAATTAAAAATAATCCTTATTTGATAAATGCTTTCAATTTAAATTCAGAAAATATTATGTCATTAGTGGTAGATAAGTATTTGGAAACTATAAATAGTGGTGATAAATTATATGAAAAAATATGTTATTATGATAGAACTTTAAGTTTGCTTTTGAATAGTAAATTTATAAGAATAGATGATGAAATAAAGGATGAAAATATTTCTAAAATAACAAAAATGTATAAAAATAAGTTGGTTTCAGGCAAAAGTAATGAATTTATAACTAGTTGGTATAAGAATTTAATAAATAAAATTAATGATGTTAATTATGTGGCAGATGAAAAAGAATTAAATAGAATGTATAATATTATTGTTCCTAAAGATGAAAGATTGGAAAATACTAAATTTATTGAAAATGGTAAAAGTGATGATTTTATTATAACAATTGATGAAGAGATTAATGTTAATAAAGATGATGCCTTTTCTGTTAAAAAATTGGATAATGGATTATATAATTTAAAAGTTTACATAGCAGATCCTAGTAGTTTTTTTTCTAATGATTCTCTTTCTATGAGAATTGCTAGAAATAATGCTGAAACTATTTATTTAGAAGACAAAAAAATAGATATGTTTCATCCTGATACTATTAATAATTATTTATCTTTAGATGAAAGAAAACTAAGAAATGTTAAAATTTATGATTTTATTTTGGATAAAAAAGGTAATTTAATAAATTTTGATATACAAAAAGGAAGTAGGATAGTTAGTAAGAATTATTCTTATGATGAATTTAATGATTTATTTGATATATGCGATACAAAAGATGAGGAAAAACTTATAGAAGATTTAATAGTTATAAGAAATATTTTAAGTAATAAAGGTCTTGAAGAAGTAGCTGAAAAGGAATTAGGAATTGAAATAACAACTGCAGAAAAGCTTGTTGCAACTTTTATGATTTATACTAATAATAAGGTAGCAGAATATTTTGCTAAAAATGATTATCCGTTTGTTTATAGACATTATACGTATGATAAACCTTTTATTGATAGGAGTATTTTAGAAGTGGTACCATTTGAAGAAAAGGAAAAATATGATCATTTTTTGGAAGAAATAGGAAAAACTTCAAATAATGCAGTTTATTCTTTAGAGAGTAAAAATCATGACGCTTTGGGACTTGGGTATTATACACATATTACTTCTCCAAATAGAAGATATGCTGATATAATTGCTAATAATTGTATAGATAATTTTTGTTTTAATAATTTGACTGATAAGCAAATAAAAGATTTTGAAAAGTATTTAAAAAATGAAGTTGATTATTTAAATGATCGTCTTGAAGGAATAAAGAATTATTATGATGGTTATGCTAGATATGTTTTAACTAGAAAGTGATAATTTGTAATTGAAATAGTAAAAAATATATGTTATTATTTTGATATAAGATAATAAAATAAAGGAGTAAAACTATATGAAAAAACTATTCAATAGAACAAACAAATGTTCGCCTGGGGGGGGGGTCAAATTTAACTAAAACCTCTATAAAGAAGGGCGATAATAAGAGGAAAATAATAACAATTTCATTAATAATAATATTACTTATGCTATCGGTAGGCATAAGTTTTGCTGTGTGGAATTATAGTTTTGTTGGAAGTGCTAATACAATAGATACTGGAGATGTATCTTTAGAGTTTCTAGAAAGTAATACAAATATAATAAGTATAGAAAATGCACTTCCAATAAGTGATAGTGATGGAAAAAAACAAGATGAAACATTTGACTTTTCAGTAAAAACAATAACAAACAGAAATATGGATATAACATATGGAGTATATCTAGAGAAGTTAGATGTAGATTCTTCTGCGACAGCATTTGAAGAAGATGAAGTAAAAGTATATTTAACAGATTATGATAACAAAGTATTACTAAATCCAATCAAGATAAGTGAATTAAATAGTGAAAAGATGATATATGCAGATACAAATACCCATGATGGAACAACAAGAGAAATAAGTAAGAAGTTTAAATTAAGAGCATGGCTAGATAGTGAAGTAAATGCAAATAAATTCTATGATGAAAATACAAAGACAGTAAAAAAATATCAATATAAATTTAAAGTAGGAGTAAAAACAAGAGATAACTTAGATATAAGCGGAGCAAATGCACCAGTTCCAACAAGTAATATGATACCAGTATACTATGATGAAACAGCAGAAGTATGGAAAAAAGCTGATAGTACAAATAAAAGCATGACATATAAATGGTATGATTATAATAATAAGATGTGGGCTAATAGTGTAACAGTATCATCAACTAACAGAAGTACATATATAAATGCAGAACCTGGAACAGAAATATCTATGGATGATATCTTAACAATGCAGGTATGGATACCGAGATATAAATATAAAGTATGGAATTATAATGCAGATGGAACTGTAACAAGTTCACCACAAGAAATAGAAATAACATTTGAAAGTGGAACAGCAACAACTGGAGAAATAACATGCAGTGATAGCATCTCAGGAACAGATGGAGATCCATCAGAAACATGTAAACTAAAAAGTGATAATGAGGCATGTACAGATAGCACTTGTAATGGAAAAACATATACTCATCCAGCATTTACCTTTGGAACTGAGGAACTTACTGGAATGTGGGTAGGAAAGTTTGAAACGACTGGTACAATAAGCGATATAACAATAAAACCAGATGTACAAAGTGTAAGAAGTCAAAAAGTAAGTTCGTTTGAAACAAATATAATGGCAATGAATGATAGTGGTAACAAATATGGATTTGCAACTACTATAGATACACATATGATGAAAAATGAGGAGTGGGGGTCAGTAGCATATCTATCACACTCAAAATATGGAATAAATAGTGAAGTATATATAAATAATAGTTCTTCATATTATACAGGAAGAAGTGGAGGAAATGTTGGAGGATCAACACCAATAAATGGAACATATACTTCGCAATCATCAACAGATCAATATAATTCATATGGATTCTACACTTATGATGGATACTTATTAAATTATGGAACAAATACCAAAAGCTCGACAAAAGATATGACAAAGATTGCATCAACAACAGGAAATATCTATGGAATATATGATATGTCAGGTGGTGCTTGGGAATATGTAATGGGTAACATAGTATCAAGTGATGGAACTACAATGATGGCAGGATATAGTAATACTGGAGATTATGTAGGATGGCATTCAGGATACACAGGAATTCTATATGAAAGTGGAACCTATACAAGCTATACAGGAATAGCTTACCCAGAAAACAAATATTTAGATAAATATAGTTTTGGAACAAGTGGTGCACAAACGAAAAGAAGTAAACTAGGAGATGCAGTAAAAGAAGTAACAGCAACCTCATCAACAGGTTGGTATTCAGATTATGGTTATGTAGCATCTGCTTTGCATCCTTGGTTCCTACGTGGTAGTCACTATAGTAATGGTTCTCGTTCAGGCGTGATGAGTTCTTACTTTGATTATTCTGGCGGTGCTGCTGATGGCTGGTACTCATCTCGTGTGGTTATTTCACAATAAGACTCTTTACAAAATTAAATGTAAATGTTAAAATATATGTGTAATTCGTTGAAGGAGACTAGTAATAGAATTATTTATTTATAGAGAGTTAGTGGTTGGTGGAAACTAATATAAATATTTTATGAATCTACTTCCTGAGAGGAACTAATAATTCCCGGTGATACCGTTATTATCTAAAAGCTAAATAAAGGATGGTACCGTCTTTATGACTCCTTACCATTCTTTTTTGTTTTATAAAGGAGGAAATATGAATACACTAAAGATTAAAGGAATTTATAAACATTTTAAAGGAAACTATTATTTAGTTGAAGATGTTGCATTTTGCTCGGAGACTAAAGAGGAAATGGTTGTTTATAGAAGATTATATGGTGATACTAGTCTTTGGGTAAGACCTAAGGATATGTTTTTGAGTGAAGTAGATCATGAAAAGTATCCAGAAGTTACTCAAAATTATAGATTTGAACTTTGTGAAATAGAAGAAAAATAGACCAACTATATATAAGTCAAGTCTAAAATGATAAATTTTATGAAAAAGTTTG
>JBJEYJ010000041.1:0-2930 GCA_051886655.1 Bacilli bacterium
TTAATTATTATTTCTCTTAGTTCACTTCTACTCATAATTTATTCCTCCTTTTTAATTATAAAGGAATTAGGCTTTTTTGTAAATAAAAAAGCCAGAGAATATATAACGAAAACCTGTTTATGTACAGGTGGTAAATCACATAATGTCTTTAGGATTCTTAAAACGAGTTTTAAGCATTCACACCGACATTAATTAGATTCCCTTATCGTTGCTTGTACGGTTTAACAATAATATTCTCTGACAATTATATTATAACAAATTTTCATTAGTAAAACAAGGTGTAGACACTTTACTTTACATATTTTTTTACTAAAATTTTAAATAGTCTTAAAATCTTATAATTTTTGATAATTAGTAAATCATTTTTTTCCTTAACCATAATCTTTTTATCAATTTTTACATATTCATTATTTTTTCTAAACATTTTTTCATTAATATCTATTAATAAACTACTCTTTCTAACGTTACTATCAATATAAAACTTAATTTTATCAATATCAGTATTCAAATCAAAGTTTATGTTAAAATTATATGTTTTAAATAAATAATCCCCAAGAAACTCATTTTTTATGGTATTACTGTTTTCTTCTAGTTCTGCTTTATACTTATCTTTCTTTTTTTTCATAACTAATGATATATTATTTTCAAAGAATGGTACTTTTATTTCGCCACTAATTCTACAAGTTTTATTATCTATACTTAAATTATTTAAGAAAATAACTGGTTTTGTTTTTATGGTTAAAAATTGCGTCCCTTTAAATTTTATTTTTCCATTTTCAAAGGAAATAAGATCATCAAACTCATTTTGATATTTTAACTTTAACAACAAAAGTTTTGTAATATATTTAGCATTTCTTAGTTTAAATAAGACGTCATCATCTGTTTGTTTAATGATGTTTTTTATTTTTTTAATATATGTCTCTTTTTCTTTTTCAGATAAAATATCTGGAATTTCTCCTGTTACTCTATACTTTATGGCGTTCATAATTAGAAATTGTATATATTTAGTAACTTTACCATATTCTTTTAAAGAAAAATCATAAAAGTATTCATAATAATATTGAGGAGTGTTTATGTACCTGCTTTTATCATGATAAAGATTCTGGGTAGCAGAAGTTTTGTCATTTCTTCGTCTTATAAAATGAGTAACATCGCTAAGTAATCCATATTTTTCTTTTTTTAAAATTATTTGATTTAAAAATTTAGCATCTTCTGCAAGTTTTAATCTTTTATCGAATTTATGTTTTTTTGCCTCTTCTGCTTTAAAAAATGATGATGCAACACTTGCGTGAATATAATCTGAATGAACATTTATATCTACAACTTGATTTCCATCTTTAAATTTATAATCTAGTGCTACATAATTAGATGACCCTTCAAAAAATTTTTGTCTACAGGAAACTACATCAATTTTTTCATAATTTTCTTCGAAAAAATTCCATACTTTTGCAAACTCTTCTTTTTTCCAAATATCATCACCATCAAAAAAATTAATATATTTGCCTTCAACAAATTTTAGTCCTTTGTTACGAGCTTCTGATACACCAGCATTTTTTTGTTTTATATAAATAATATTGTTTGGATATTTATTTTGATATTTTAAGCATATTTTTTCGCTATTATCGACACTTCCATCATTAACTAAAATTAACTGAATATTTTCTTTGAATCCAATTGATTGTTTCAGAATGGATTTTATTGCTTCTTCTAAATACTTTTCTAAATTATATATTGGAATAATTACTGAAAACTTGTATTTATATGACATATATTATCCCCTATTCTTCCCAATTATTTTGTTTGTATATAACTTTTGCTTTTCTTTTTAATTTTTTATATTTTATTAATTTTTCCAAATCTTTTCTTTTACCCTTTTCATCAGTTATTTGTTGTCCAATAAATTGTGTTCTACCATTACCTTCTACTATAACTGGGCCTTTTTCTTTATCAATTGCAATATCCCAGCCGATATATTTTGCTTCATCAAAATCCTTTGAAGCATTTTTAGCAAGTTCTTTTATTTCGTTCCACATAGGTATTTGAAATCCTTTAAATTTTATTTTTGTATCAGGATGTTTTTCGTATTTATTGTTAAGTTCATCTTTTCCATCGGTGATAATTACCCCTGTTTTTTCATCAATTAAAGCAAGAATTCCTCCAGCTCCACCATTATCTACAAAAGAGCCTTTTTGGCCAACTTTTATGAATGGCAAATGAATAACTATTTCTCCGCTTGGTTTTTTGTAAGTAACAATACGAAAAGTGTTTACAGAACTTGGATGAAGAGATGCCATTACTTCGTTTTGAACTATTTTTTCTTCTAAAACCATAGGGCCATTTTTTATAAGTTGATTAAATAACACTTTTTTATTTTTATAATTATTTGAATCTATTAATTCTATTCCTTTTCCAAAAGAGGCGTTATAAGGCTTAATGACAAATACTGGATGTTTCTTTAGAAAATTAGTGAATTTATCATAATCTTTAGATTTTTCTATTTTTATTAAATCTCTTTTATAATACTTTTTAAATAGTTTATAAGCAGAATATTTATCTGTTAAAAGAGTATATCCTTTTTTTGTGTTTAAAAGTTTTATATATTTACTTCTTTCCTTATTAGGAATAAAGTTTTTTCTTTGAAAGTGATTTTTTTCTTTGAAATTATATAAGAAATATTCCATATAGGAAATATTATATTTCACTTTAGAATATACTAGATCTCTTCTTAAAAACTTCTTTTCTTCTTTGGATAAGTTATCAAAGTCAGTATATTTTATGAGTGCCTCTTTCACAGCTTTTTTTCTTATTTTTGTTGATACTCTGTATAATCTTGGCCACACTACTGGTTTGTATAGTATAGATTTTTTTGCAAATTCTGTTAAAATTTCTCTCTTTTTTTTCTTTGTTAAGTTTTTACCTATCATATTAGT
>JBJEYJ010000042.1:0-12815 GCA_051886655.1 Bacilli bacterium
ACAGATAAGTTTAAATTAAGAGTATGGGTAGATAAAGATGTAGATGCAAGTAATTTGGATGAAAATACGAAATTAGAATATAAGTTTAAGTTAGGAGTTAAAACACCACAAGAAGAAACATATACAACAATGATGGCAGGACAAAGTTTTAATAATTTGATTGAAGAAACTTATTATTATAATGAACATATAAAAATAGTAGAATTCAAACCAAATCAAAGTGTAATAGATACAAGTAATGCAGTTGATGGAATAGTACTTGATGTAAGTGAAGCTCAAGATGGAAGTATAGTTGCTTGGGCAGAAGAACCAGAAGTAGCTCCAACATCAGCTATAATATCAAAAAATTATACTTTATACATAGCAACAAACAAGAATATAATATATGCTAACCTTGATAGTAGTAGGATGTTTGAAGGTTTTAGTAATCTTACAACAATAAATGCAAATGCATTAAATGTATCGAAGGTTGAAAACATGGCAGGTATGTTTCGAGTGACAAATTCCTTAACTAAGTTAGATTTAAGTACTTGGAACACAAGTAAAGTAGTAGATGGTGAGGCAATGTTTTGCTATTCTGGAGCAACTTCAGATACTCTTATTAAAGGACCAAAATGGACGTTAAATGATGAAGATATATTTGGCTGTCCAGTATAATAGTAATTATATTTTATTTAAGGGCTTATGATTTTTATAAGCCTTTTTCTTTTTGGTTTAATACTAAGGAAAATTGTTATTAATTATTTAAAGGACTATTAATTGTGATTTTTCAAATTTCTGCTATTTTTGCTGGGAAAATACCATGTCAATTATTTAATATTGTAAAAAGAAGAGTTTTGTGTTAAAATAAAGCCCAATCAAGGGGAGATTTATATGCAAAAACATTTGATTGATAATTTAACAGGCATACATAATGAAGAGTATTTAAGAATTAACTATCAAAAATATTTAGATGAAAATCCTGATTCTAATTTTATTATGATCGACTTTGAAAAATTTAAAGCTATTAATGATATATTTGGTCATAATATAGGGGATGATTATTTAAAATTATTTGCTAGAATTTTAAATGATAGTTTTAAAAATTCTATATCAGTAAGACTTCATGGAGATGAATTTGCGATTTTAACTAAATATAGCGAAGATCGTATTGAAAAAATATTTGATTTATGTGATCAAAAAATTTTACTTGCAGAACTTGAAGGAAAGATACCTAAAAAATTTAAGTATAATGCAGGTTCTTCAAAGGCAGAACATGGTATAAATAATACAAAGGAAAAATCTGATTATATGATGTATTATGCTAAAAGAAATAATTTAAGATATCAAAAGTTTTCTCCACTTGTTTTAGAAGAAAAAGAAAAGTCGGATGGTTATTTAAAGACTATTGATACTTTTTTGAATGAGGATTCTTTTTCTTATAAAACTAGACAATTATTTAATGGAGAATCTATTCCGCAAAATGTTTTTCAAATTTATACAAAGAGTAGTGATGGCTCTTCTATTTTTGATAATAATAGATATGAAATTTTAAAAAAATCTTCAAAACTTTTGCAATTTGATATTTATAATGTTCAAAGATTAATAGAAAAAATAGGATTTGAAGATAGAAAAATGATGATTAATATTGATTTTAAATCTTTGATAAATGCTCCTAATATATTGGAATATTTGAAAGTTTTCAAGGAAATTTCACTTATTTCTTTTGATAATATCATTTTAAGTATAGATATAAATGGATTGGAAGAAAATCAAATGCAAAATCTTATTAATAGTATTCAGATTTTGAAAACGTTAGGTTTTTTAATTCGTTTGGAAAAACTTTCTAATATGATTGGGGATAAGATTTGGGAAGAGGCTGATGTTAATTATATTAAAATATCGAATGAATATTGGAAAAATGCAGATAAAAATTTTAAAAGTACTTTATCACTTGAAAATAAAGTTGCCACTTATGAAAAGTGTAATATTGTTCCAATATTTGAATTTATAGAGGAAGAAAAAGAAATGGAATTTTTAAAAAAAATTACTCCTGATAATACTTTGTTTAGTGGAAATTATTTTTCTGATGAAAAAAAATTAGTTTTAAAGTGATTGAAAGTCTAGTTTTGAATTGTCTATTAAAAAAATAGTGTGAAAATATATGATTGTTTTTCCACTATTTTTTGCTTAAATTAAGAATTATTCCTATACTTACAATGGTAATAAGCAAGCTACTTCCACCATAAGAGATAAATGGAAGAGTTACTCCGGTTACAGGGATAAGACCAATTACTACTGATAGATTAAGTATTGTTTGAAAGATTATTTGAAAACCTAATCCAAAGATTACATATTTTTTGAAGAGATTTTCTTGTTCTAATGCTAGTTTTATAATCATTGTAATTAGTATTGCAAAAAGAAGTATTACTATTAAAGCTCCGATTATTCCAAATTCTTCACAAATAATTGAAAAAATAAAATCAGTTTGAGGTTCTGGTAGGTAAAAATGTTTTTGTCTTGACTCTAAAAAACCAAATCCTAGTAATCCTCCTGGTCCTATTGCATATAAACTCTGAATTATTTGAAATCCTGTTCCTAAGGGATCGCTCCAAGGATTTAAAAAAGAAGTAATTCTCTCTAGCCTATAAGGTGCGATAAGAATAAGAATAACTGCTCCGATTGCTCCGGTTACTGCAAAGATATAAAAGTATTTCATGTTTACACCGCTTATGAATAATAATGCGATTACTGACATCACCAGGATTACTCCGGTTCCAAAATCTGGCTGAAGCATAATAAGTAAAAATGAAAGAGCCATTATTAGTAAGATATGAATAATATTTTTAAAACTTTTATATGCTTTTTTGTGATCATTTAAGTATTTAGCAGTAAAAATAATTATTGCAAGTTTCATGGCTTCACTAGGCTGAATTCCAAACGATCCTATACCAAACCAACTTCTTGAACCATTTCTAATTACTCCAATACCAGGTATTAAAACAAGTATTAAGAGAATGAATCCTATTATTAAGAATAATTTAGAATATTTATAAAAAAAATTAGAATTAAGTTTTAGTATTATAGCTAAAAGAACAAAGCCTAAAATAATAAAAATTGCTTGTTGTTTTACATATTTTAAACTATCTCCAAACTTATAATCTGCCCAGATATAAGAAGATGAATAAATCATTAAAAGACCAATAGCAATTAGGGAAGACATGGCGATAAAAAGAAGTAGTCTTTTATTTTTTAGCATAAGATCACCTTAGTTAATAATATGAAAAAGCTTAAAGATAAATTAAAATTTTATGTGATAATTCGAAAATAAAAATGTGTCGTATTTTGTAAATGAAAAATTGTTATCGTTAGTAATAATTTTTCCATAATAAGTAATGAGAAGTCAGTAAATTTAAAAATTTCTATGATTTTGCGTTTCAAATTTTAAATTTTTCTTGACTTTTTGTTTTTATCCTTTAAAATAGTGAGTTAATTTTAGAAGTTGTTTCTAAAACTTAGGGGAGGTTTAAGATGAAAAAAATTAGTTATGGTGGTTTTATTCTGGTTTTATTAGTTTGTTTTGCAGTCTTATTTTCTTCTACAATAAATTATAATGATACTAATAAAACTAATATTTCCACAAATTCAAAAGAGATGCTTGAGGGATTATATGAAAATCCAAGTATGAAAACTATGGGTTTAGTTAAGGATGTTGATCCTGAAAATGTTTTGTTTGAACAAGTATTTGATACCACTGAAGAAGCAGAAAAATGGCTAGATGAAAAAGAAAATACTTTAAAAGAAGATTATGACATAATAGATAAAAAGATAACTGAACTTGAAAATCAAATTATTAGTACTGAAAAAGTAGTAGTAAATGAAAGTTTTGATACAGAAGAATCTGCTAAAGAAAGAAAAGAAGAAATAGAAAAGGGAGATATAGAAAATCCAAGTTTATCTCTTCAAAAGAAGGATGCTGTAATAGCTATTGTTAAGGAAACTTTCGACACACAAGAAGACGCTTTAGAATTTGTAAAAGAGTATAAAGAAAAATATGATACTGATTTAACAGTATCTGAAATTTATAGCAACTGGGTTTCAAATGGAACTATAAAAGTAAAAGAACTTTCAGATCTTTCCGAAGAAGAAAGAGATAAAGAAGTGGATAGAATAATTAAAGAAATCGAAGATGAAAGTACTGATACTATTAAATATGAAGTATCTTTTACAAAAAACTCTAAAACAGAAAGTGTTTACGTAAGAGATGATGTTACTGAAGGTAGTGAAAAATTTGATTCATTAGAGGAAGCTAATAAGTTTATTTCAAATCTTAAAATTTCAGAAAATGATAATGTAAAATTTGAAATAAATGGTCCTGAATTAAATAAAGTTCTTATAAGTTCTGAAACATCAAAAATAGAAGAAGTTTTTGATACTATGGATGAAGTTAATCTTTACATTCAAAAATTAGAAAGTGAAGGATATGTTTTAAGTGACATTGTAAAAGACCAAGTAACAGAAGAACAAATAGAAAAAGTTCCAACTGGAAAAATTATTGTAAATGATTCTAACAAACTTGATTCAAGTGGTAGATATGAAGTAAATGGAAATTACTTAATTATTAAACAAGCGAGTGGAAATGTAGCAGTTTGGACAATGGAAGAATTAACAACAACCGAACAAGAATCGTTTAGAGCATCTTGGTTTGATAAAAAAGGTAGTGATGGATCTGTTAGTAGCGATACTAATTTTGAGTTCATTTATGGAGTTGGCTCACATAATTTATCCTATATAGGAAATGGATGGGGGACATATACTATTTCATTTGATGGTAATAAGATAATTATGACTTGTGATAAAATTTCACATTTGTACTATGGTACATATGAAAAAGAATATACTGAAAAAGTAATAGAAGTTATCACTAAATATACTCTTTCAGGAAATAAGACTATCAATAAATATAAAGATGAATACTTAGTTGATTATAAAAGGACTGAAAAACTATTTGAAGATAAAACTACTTATGGTGCAGAAATTAATAAAGAAGAATTTATTAGAGATAAAAAATATCAAGTAAATGGTTCATATGAATCAGAAAAAGAAGTATGGATTTTATCTGGAGAATATATTCAAAATAATAGAGGTTCATTATATTTAGCTATGATAAGTGCAAAACTTAAAGAAGTAAATAATGATGATGAACCTAATTCTGATAAAGAAGAAGTAAAACCTGTTTTTAATAAAGATGTATTAAGAATTGAAAAGGCTAAAAATGGTGCTCAACTTGTAGAAATAACTCCTCCTTATACTGGAGTTAACGATTCTAATGATAGCAATCTAATAATTAGTTTAGTTGTTATTTCGGTATCTACTTTATTAGCACTGCCAACTAGAAAAATATTATTTGATTAAAATAACGCGTAAAATAACTTACGTGTTATTTTTTTTCGACAAAATTTTAACTTTTAAAAAGTTATACTAGTTTTGGTGATCGAAATGAAATATAAATTTTTAATTCCAATAGCGCTTTCTATAGTGATAGGATTATTTTTTGGAAAAGTTTTTTTTGATAATTATAAGTCTTCTTCTCTTACTGTGTTTGATGAGAAAGATAAAGTTTATATGCTACAAATCGGGGTATACTCTTCAGAAGAAAAAATGAAATCATCTTTTAAAAATTATGATAAGTTTTTATATATAGAGAAAGATGATGGAATTCATTTATATGTTGGGATAACAAAAGATAAAGAAATTGCTTCTAGAATTAAGGATTATTATGAAAAAAATGGTTATAGTATATATATAAAAGAAAGTATTTTGGATAATCAATCTTTTTTATCAGTTCTTGGTGAATATGACAAAATAATTGGAATAACTGGAGATAATGATTTAAAAGGGATAGAAGAGATTGTTATTTCAAATTATAAGGAGATGGTTTTAGAAAGTGAAAATTAAAGATATACCTGAAAATGAACGCCCTAGAGAAAAATTAATAAAATATGGAAAAGAAAATTTATCTGATAGTGAACTTTTAGCAATTCTTTTAAAAACAGGTACTAAAGGAGAAAGTGTTTTAGAACTTGCTATGAGAGTTTTAAAAAAACTTGGAACTTTAGAAAATTTAAAAGATGTAAGTTTTGATAGCTTAAAAACTATCAAAGGAATTGGAAATGCTAAAGCATTAGAACTTTTAGCACTATCAGAGTTATCAAAAAGAATTTATTATAAAAATTCTAATGTTTTAAAAGAAAAGTATACAACTCCAGATAGTATTTATGAAAAAAATAAGTATTTATTTGATAATTTAAAACAAGAGTATTTTTATTGTCTTTATTTAAATTCAAAAAAAGAACTTATAGAAAGGAAGTTATTATTTATGGGAACGTTAAATAAAAGTGTAGTACATCCAAGGGAAATATTTAAAGAAGCATATAAGCTTTCTGCTTCAAGTATAGTTTGTATGCACAATCATCCAAGTGGAAATTATAATCCTAGTAGTGAAGATATAAACTTAACTAATTCTTTAGTAAAATTAGGTCAAATTAATGGAATACCTGTTATAGATCATTTAATTATTACTGATGATGGTTATTATAGTTTTTATGAAAATAATATAAATAATAAGGTGCTTTTATGAAAAAGATTCATTGGTATTATAAATTTTTAGTTATTTTCTTAATATTTTTTAGTATGTTTTTTCTTCTTAATAAAAATATGTCTAATATTGTAAATTCTAGTGGTTATAAAAACTATGTTAATTTCATAAGTAAAGGTTTTAATTTTCTTGATAAATATAATATTTTTAGATATAAAGATGTTCTTCGAGAAAATGAATATTTAAATAAAAAAGTTTTAATAGCAGATACTGTATCTATTCAAAATGATAATTTAATAAAGGAGATAGATGTTTTAAAGAAGACTATGAATCTTAAAAATACTTATGCTGGTTATGATATTACTTATGCTAAAGTAACTAATAGAAATAAAATGTATTGGTTTAGTACTTTAACAATAGATAAAGGTTCTTCTGAGGGAATAAAAGAAGGTGATGCAGTTGTAACAATAAATGGTTTAATTGGACATGTTAAAAGTGTTACGAAAGATTATAGTACTTTGAAACTGATTACTAATAGTGATGTTTTAAATAAAATTTCTGTTATGGTTAAATCAGGTGATAAAGCAATAGTTGGTAATATAATAGGATATGAGGCTCCTTATATTTTAGTGGAAATGGAAAAAAATAATAAAGAAATAAAAACAGGCTCTAAATTAGTAACATCTGGACTTGGTAACTTTCCTAAAAATATCTATATTGGAGATGTTGAAAAAATAACTAAAGATAATTATAAAATAAGTGATATTCTTTATGTTTTGCCAAAACAAGACATGAATGATATAAATTATGTAGCGGTTTTAAAAAATAAATGATTTATTTAATTATATCTTTCTTTTTAGATATTATCTTTAGTTTATCTGTTCCTTTAGCATATCAAAATATTAGTTATTTTTTTCCATTTATTTTTATTAGTGGTTTTCCTATAGGATACTCTCTTATAAAGAATAAGAAAATGTTTTTTTGTTTAGTTATTATCTTTGGGATAATTTATGATTTTTTGTATAGTGATATAGTGCTTTTGAACTTATATTATTTTTCTTTATATGGTCTATTTATTTATATATTTTATAATAATAAAGATAAGAGTTATTTTAATATAATATTAATTAGTATATTTGGAGTAATCTTTTATGATTTTTATCTTTTTTTAGTTTTAAATTTAATAAATTATTCTGTTTTAAAAATAGATTATCTTTATTATAAAATACTTCATTCTTTAATTTTGAATATTATTTATATATTATTATCTATTTTAGTTTTAAAGAGTCGAATATTTGGTTATAAAAACTATAAAAAGAATAGGTAAATAATTTGTTTTCATCATAAAATGTTTTAGGTGATGGAAAAGTGAAATATAAATCTATTGATAAATATTTAAATAAAAATAAGAGAAAGGGTTCTTCTAAAGGATTTCTTTATAAATTTGTAATTAGAGTATTTATTTGTATTGTTCTTGTTTTGGGACTTTTAATATTCTTAAAATTTGATAAGAATAATAAACAAATAATATATAAATATCTTTACGAAAATAATATAAATTTTGCTACAATTAATAATTGGTATCAAGAGCATTTTGGAGATATTTTACCATTTCAAAATATTGTAAAAGATAATACTAAACTTGTTTTTAATGAAAACTTAGTTTATGAAGATGCTAGTGTTTATAAGGATGGTGTTAAATTAAAAGTTGATAGTAATTATTTAGTTCCTATAATAGAAAGCGGAATAGTAGTGTTTATTGGTGAAAAGGATGATTATGGTAAGACTGTTATAGTACAGCAAGTAGATGGTGTTAATGTTTGGTATGGTAATATAGATAACATAAATGTTAGTTTATATGATTATGTATCAAAAGGAGAGTTATTAGCAGAAGCAAATAATAGTTTTTATATGGTATTTCAGAAAAAAGGAAAGTATATAAAATATCAAGACTATCTTAAGTAAAATATATATTCATCCCTTTACTTATCTTTTGTTTGGTCTTTCTTTTGTTACAGGGATGTTTAAAGAATTTTTTATGATTTTTTTCATTGTATTATTTCATGAATTTGGACATCTATTAATGGCAAAATACTATAAATGGAATTTTGATAAAATAGCTGTTTATCCTTTTGGAGGATGTACTAAGTTTGATGAAAAAATAAATAGATCAATGAAAGAAGAACTTTTTATTTTATTTTCTGGTCCAATATTTCAAATGATTTTATTTGTTTTTGTTTTTATTCTTTTTAATGAGGGTTTTATTTCTTTTAGAGACTATACTATTTTTAAACATTATCACTATACACTTTTACTTTTTAATTTACTTCCTATTTATCCTTTAGATGGGGGTAAGATTTTAAATATTGTTATTAACTATTTTTATCCTTTTAAAAAAGGAAATAAGTTAGTTATAGTAATTTCTTCTTTTATTTTAATAGTAATGCTTCTTTTATATAAAAATTTAAATTTTACTTTGATGGGGATTCTTCTTTTTACAGAGCTTATAATTTATTTTAAAAGACAAGATTTTTTGTATAATAGAATGCTTTTAGAAAGATATATGTTTCCTTTTAACTTTAGTAAATTTAAAATAATAAAAAATAAGAATTCTATGTATAAGGATAGGAGACATATAGTTTTATATAAAGGAAAATATATTACTGAAAAAGATTATTTAAATAAAAGGTTTAGGTGATTAAATGAAAAAAACAATATTATTCTTTATTTTTATTTTGTCTTTAGTGTTAGTAATTAGTTATTATTATGAAAATAGTACTAGTAGTAGTACTAAAGATGAAAATAAAATAAATAGTAATTATGATAGTGAACAAAGAGGGGTTTTTATTTCTTATATAGATTATGGTGATTTAAGAGGTAGTACTAAAGAAGAGATGGAAAAAAGTATTTCTCGGATGATTAATAATGTAAGCTATTTTGGACTTAATACAATTATTTTACAAGTTAGTCCTTTTAGTGATGCAATTTATCCTTCAAAAGTATATCGATCTTCTCATACAGTGGTAAAAAAAGAAGGAGATAAGCTTCCTTTTGATATTTTAAAATATTTTATAGAAAAAGCTGAAGAAAAAAATATAGATATTTATGCTTGGTTTAATCCTTTTAGAATAAGAAATGATAATAATAAAGGAGATATAAGTAAAGATTCTTATTATTATAAATGGTTTGATACAGATAATATACAAATAACTGATAAAGGAATATATTTAAATCCCGCATCAAATGAAGTTTTAGAATATATTACGAAAGGGTTAAAAGAAATATGTGAGAATTATAATATAAAAGGAATAATTTATGATGATTATTTTTATCCGAATGATACAATTGATTTAAAAACTTATGAAAAAACAGATAAATCTCTTAATTTAAAAGATTATCGCATAAATAATATAAATAATTTAATAGAAAAAAGTTATGATACTATAAAAAGTGTTAATAAGAATATAAAATTTGGTTTGTCTCCCGCGGGTAATATAGAAAATAATTTAGAAAAAGAGTATTTAGATGTAAAAAATGTTTTAAATAGCGAAAAGATAGATTTTATAATACCTCAGCTTTATTATGGATTTAAAAATAGTAATAAATCATATTTAAGTGTTTTAAAAGAATGGTCTAGTTTAAATGAAAAATCTAAAGATTTTTATGTAGCCTTATCTCTTTATAAATCAGGGAAAGTGGATAATTTTGCAGGAGAAGGGGAAAATGAATGGCTTGAAGATACTGATATTATAAAAAAACAGATAGTTACTGCAAGAAATGAAGATAATTATAAAGGGTTTTATATATTTAGATATGAATATTTATTTGGAATCTATGATAATGAGAATTTAAACAAAGAAGTTGCAAATTTAAAGACTTTGATTGATGTTAATTAGATTTAGTAGATGTTTTGGGTTTATTAAATAGAAAAGATATAAAAATATTAAATATTATAGATCTCATACTTGAATGCCTCTTTAGTTATATAGTTGCTATTTGTTAATGGGATCTTTTTTTGATGAGTAAAAGTATCAACACTAGTGTAAAGTTAACTAAAAAAGATAGTTTAAATTTTTTAAATAGTAAAAAATTAATCAAAATAAATTTACATAACTATTAGTTTTTTGATATACTTAATATAATAAAGGAGTTGATTATAGTGATTAAGAAGGCAATTTATATTTTAGGGTGTGTTTTTACTTGTTTTCTTGTGCAAAATGTAGATGCTGATTCAAATAGTATTTCATTAAATTTGGATTGTCCTGATGCTGTATATGTTCAAAATTCTATAACTTGTAGGGTTTATGCTACTGTTACTGGTAATGGTGTTACTCTAAATGATATTAGTGTTAAATCTGGAAATTTGATAACTTCTGTTAATTCAAATATTCAGAATGGAACAAAACTGGCGGTAGGTAGAAATATAAAGCTTGGAACAATTACCGCTAAGGCAAAATCTTCAGCAGGAGAAGATTATATTACACTTTCTTTAGATGCAGTTTTTAGTGATGGGGAACCTCTTTATAAATATAATGTTAAAGGAACTGCTGATATAAAAATAAATAGAGTTATTAGTACTGTTAATACTTTAAATTCTATTAGTGTTGATGGCGCAGTTATTCCTAATTTTGATAAGAATACTTCTAAATATTCTATTAGTACTAGTAAATCACTTGTTTCGCTTACAGCATCTAAAACTGATAAAAGCTCTACTGTTACAGGAACTGGGAATAAGAGTTTGAAATGCGGTAATAATTCTTTTGTGATATCTGTAAAAGCAGAAAATGGAAATATTAGAAAATATACTATTGGAATAAATAGAGTTTGTAATGAAAGCTCTGATTTAAACGATATAATCATATCAGGAGGGACTTTATCTCCTAGTTTTTCCGCTAATGTTTATAATTACACAGTACAATTAGATGACAAAACTGAAAATGTTTCTATAAAAGGAGTTAAAAGTAATCCAACTCAAAAAATTGTTGGAGAAGTTACTAATAAAAAAATAGGGTATGGTAAGACAAAAATAAGTTTAGTGGTAACTAGTCAAACTGGTAAAACTAGTACTTATAGTATTACTTTTGATAAAAAAGATAATAGAGATGATAATAATCTTCTTTCTTCACTTTCATTAAGTAATGGTAATATTGTTTTTGATCCAAATACTTTTGAGTATGAAATTAAGGTTTTAAATGATATAACAAAAATAGAAGTTTTAGCAGTTCCTGCCAAGGAAACTTCTAGTGTTAAGATAACTGGAAATGATAATCTTAAAGTTGGCAATAATGTTATAAAAATTGATGTAAAGTCTGAAAAAGGCACTATTAAATCTTATGTTATAAAGGTAAATAGACTTAAAGAAGGGGAAACATTAGGCAATAATGCTAATATAAAAAGTTTATCTGTTGAAGGATACAATTTACCTTTTGATTATAATAAGACTAATTATAAATTGGTTATAAATCAAGAAAAAAAATTAAATATTATTGTAGTAATGGACGATCCTACTGCAACTTATGAAATAAAAGGAAATGAAAATTTAAAAGATGGTAGTATTATTGAGATAATTACTAAATCTCAAGATGGTTCTAGTAAGTTTTATAAAATTGAAATAACTAAACCTAATCATTCTATATATTTTGTGATTTTTGGTCTTTTAATAGCAGGGGCTATAGCAATTCCTTTGATAGTTTATTTTAGATCAGTAAAGAATAAAAAAGAGGTTTTGGATGTGAATGGTTATAAAGTAGGAAAAGATTATGCTGAAGATGATCACTTTAGAAAAACTATAAATAATTCTTCTAAAGATATAAATAAAATTAACACTAACCTTGATAATAGAAGTGAAATTGTTGCTATTCCTTCAGTTAATCAAGCAAATGTTATTGGTAATGAAAATGTAACTGCTAAACCTTCAGTTAATCAAGAAAATGCTATTGGCAAGAAAAAAGTAGTTAATAATCCTTCAGCTAATCAAAAAAATGTTGTGGGCAAGGGAAAAGTGCCTAATAATCCTTCAGCTAATCAAAAAAATGTTGTAGGTAAAGGAAAAGCAAATAATCAAAATAAAAAAGAAGAAGAAAATTTTGATGCTGGACTTCAAGATTATGTACCAAATGAATCAGTTAATAAGTGTCCAGCTTGTGGAAGGGAATTATTAGGAACTCCAAATGAGTGCCCTTATTGTAAAACTAAACTTAAATAAATTTACAATATATACAATTTATGTGAAAAAGCT
>JBJEYJ010000043.1:0-2914 GCA_051886655.1 Bacilli bacterium
ACTATATTAGGAGTTGCAATAAGTGCTATTATAGCCATTATAACTACTACTGCAATTAATTCAATTAATGTAAATCCTTTTTTATTCATTAACAACCACTCCCTACAATACATTGTGTTAGATTTTTATTTATATCTTCTACAAATTCTTTTTGATCTGTATACTGACTTTTTACTATAGCAAGTACAGTAAACATTGTCATTGAAAGTAATATAATTGCAGCATATACCATACTAGTTACTGCAAAACCTTTATTATTCATAACTATCACCCTACAACTAGAATTATAACAAAGTTTCTAATAAAAAAAAAGATATATTTAAGAAAATATATCAATTATTTGGGATACTTTGTCAATATTTTGCGTAAATCTTTCTAATTTATCTTTCGGAGTCATTTTATATTTTACTTTCATTTCTTTTTCAAACTCCGAAAAAAACATTTGATTTCTATTTAAATACTTATACCAATTAGAATTTTCTCTTAAAAATTTAAGATATGTTGGACTGGATTTTAGTTTATATTGAACTAATAAATTCATTAATCATCAAAATAACGATAAAGTGGTCTTGCTTCATAACTTGATTTTCTTACTGGAATATTTTTTTCTTTAGTTTTTACTAAATCTTCTATATATCCTATTCCTTTTTGAAGAGAATTTATAGAATTTTGTACTTCAGTCATATCAATATTTTTAAACATTCCAATCATATCTTTTAGAGTTACTGTACTTGTATTTTGATTTACAGCGCTTGCATTTAAATATTTATCCCAAACACTATTTTGTTCGCCATATAATTCATACATGTTATAAAAATCTTGCCAAGACATTTCTCCTTTTGCTACAAAATTCTGCAAATTTGGTTTATTTCTAACAAAATTTTTAAAATTTTCTAAAGACATGAGAATCACCTAATAAATTATATGCAGTTATTCTATTTTGTTTCTTATACTTATAAATCTTTTAAAGTTAAAGCAACTTTTTTCTTTTCTTTATTTATCTCTAAAACTTTACATTTTATAATATCCCCGACTGCTAAAATATCACTTGGATGTTTAACATAAGTATTACTTAAATTCGAAATATGAATAAGTCCATCATTTTTAAGTCCAATATCTATAAAGACTCCAAAGTCTACTACATTTCTAACAGTTCCCTCCAAAACCATACCTTCTTTTAAATTATCAATAGTTAAAATATCACTTTTTAAAATAGGTTTAACGAGCTCATCTCTTGGATCAAGAAGTGGTTTTTCTAAAGATTTTATTATGTCTTCTAAAGTATAATTGTCTATATTAAGTTTATTAGTAAATTCTTCTTTATCTATAACTTTTAATTTATCCTTTAAAGTATCTGTTCCAAGTTCATTTATATCAGAATTTATCATATCTAACAATTTATATGTTTTTTCATAACTTTCCGGATGAATACTTGTCTTATCAAGTGGATTTTCTCCATCATTTATTCTAATAAATCCTATTGCTTGTTCATAAGTTTTTTCAGATAAATTTACTTTTTTCTTTAATTCTTCTCTTGTTCTAAACTTTCCAAGTTCTTCTCTTATTTTTAGTATTTTATCAATTGTTTTTGAAGTAAGCCCTGATATATGAGATAAAATACTTTTTGATGCAGTATTTATATTTACTCCGACACTATTTACTACACTATCTACTACAAAGTCTAAAGCTTCAGTTAATTCTTTTTGTTTTACATCATGTTGATAAAGTCCTACTCCAATTGATTTTGGATCTATTTTTACGAGTTCTGAAAGTGGATCTTGGAGTCTTCTTCCAATACTTATAGCACTTCTTTCTGAAACATTTAAATCTGGAAATTCTTTTATTGCTAGATCTGATGCTGAATAAACACTAGCTCCTGCTTCATTTACTATTATGTATTTTACATTTGTATTTTTTACTATGTCTGCAACAAAAGCTTCACTTTCACGTGATGCTGTTCCATTTCCAATTGCAATAACTTCTATATTATATTTTTTTATAAGTTCTTCTATGTGCTTTTTACTCTTCTCTTTTTCATTTTGAGGTTCATGTGGATAGATTACACTTATATCTTCTACTTTACCAGTTTTATCAAGAACTGCTAGTTTACATCCTGTACGAAAGGCTGGATCAAATCCTAAAACTGTTATTCCTTTCATCGGAGGAGTAAGAAGTAAATTCTTCAAATTACTAGAAAAGTTTTCAATAGATACTTCACTTGCTTTATCAGTAAGTTCACTTCTTATTTCTCTTTCTACAGAGGGAAGTATTAATCTTTTTAAACTGTCTTTTATAGAATTTTCTACTAAAGGACATACTAAAGATTTAGGATTTTTGATTAATTTACTTTTTAAGAATGACTCTATTTCTTCTGTTTTTATGTTTATCTTTACAGATAATACTCCTTCTTTTTCACCACGATTTATAGCAAGTATTCGATGTGGTTTTATGTATTTAATTTGTTCTTCATAAGAATAATACATTTCATAAGTTTTAGCTTCATCTTTTTCTTCTTTACCTTTTTTTAGTTTTGTTTCAAGTATTCCTGTTTTAAAAATAAAGTTTCTTATGTATTTACGAAAGCTTGCATTATCAGAAATATATTCAGATATTATGTAAGATGCCCCTTCTAGTTTTTTGTCTGTTTCTTCTATTTTACATTTATAAGACTCTGCTAATTGTTCTGGTGTTTTAAGAGGAGGAAAAGATAAAATTATTTTGGCTAGACCTTCAAGACCATTTGCTATAGCATCAGTTGCTTTAGTTTTTTTCTTTTCTTTATATGGACGATATAAATCTTCTATTTCAACAAGTTTTGTACATTTCATAATTTTATCTTTTAATTCGTCTGTCATCATTTCTTTTTCTTCAATTAATCTAATAACATCTTCTTTTCTTTTAAGTAAATTTACTT
>JBJEYJ010000044.1:0-2889 GCA_051886655.1 Bacilli bacterium
TTAAAAAGCTCTTTATACTTAGTTTTTTCCTTCAAAGCTTTAGTAATCTTCTTTCTACTATTAAGTTCTTTATAAGATATTAAAACCAAAGTATTATCTCCTTGATTTTCTAAATACTTTATAATCTTTTCTGCATCTTCAATTTTATCTATATTAAAAACTTCAATTAATTTTTCTCCAAATAAGCTTACAGTATTTAAATCTTCAATTACTTTGTTTACTAAATCTTCTTCTAAATTATATGTAACTATATTTTCTAAAGAAAAGTTTTTACTAATTTTATTTATTTCTTCATCAATATAATCTTTATTGCCCACAAAAGTATACGTCATTATATCATCCCCTAGTACATATATTTTAACACATATTTAAAAGACAAAAGAAAAAAAGTTAAATCTTTATAACTTGTTTTAACTTTTTTATTACTTTTTTCTCTATTCTAGATATATAAGACTGACTAATATTAAGCATCTTTGCTACTTCTTTTTGAGTTAATTCTTCTCCTCCATTAAGTCCATATCTTAAATACATAATTTCTTTATCTCTATTCTCTAATTTACTTAACTCTTGTTTAAGAATTTTTTTATCATATTCATCTTCTAGAGGTTTAGTGACAATATCACCATCAGTTCCTAGAATATCTTCTAAATGAAGTTCATTTCCATCACTATCAAAACTAAGTGATTCTTCAAAAGAAATATCTGTTTTTGTTTTTTTATTTTTTCTTAGATACATAAGTATTTCATTATCAATACATCTTGAACAATAAGTTGCAAGTTTGATATTTTTTCCTCTTTTATAAGTATTAATTCCCTTAATTAACCCAATTGAGCCAATGCTGACTAGATCTTCTAAATCAACTTTAGTATTTTCATATCTTTTAGCAAGGAAAACTACTAAACGAAGATTATGTTCAATTAGTTTATCTTTGGCATACTTATCTCCTTTTTCTTTAAGTTCTAAATAATGATCTTCTTCTTCTTTGCTGAGAGGCGGAGGAAGAATATCAGTCGCACCAACAAAAAAGACATTACCCTTTCTAAATAATTTTCTTATAAGTTTTAATATTCTATTCATTTATATCACTTTCCTCCCTTAGATTTACATTTAGAATTATATCAGCACCCCAAAGATGAAATTTGTCATTTGAAAGAGCTAAAAACACATTTTCAAAAAAACCTTTTTCTTCAATAAAAATTTTATCAAGTTTAATACATTTCATAACACCATTTCCATTAATAGTAGTAAATGGAACATAAAAAAGATTCTTATCACTAATATCAAGTTTAATATTTTTATTCAAAATAATAACAGGTTTATTAAAATATTTTAAGTCATTACCAGTATCTAAGTATCCAGTAAATTTAAGTTCTTTGTTATCTATAAACAAAGTTGTCTTAAAAATTTTAGTACTTTCTTTTTTAACTTTTTTTATATATTTAGCATAAATCAAAGTCATTAAAAGTCCTAAAAATATTAAAATGATAAGATTTAAGCTTTTACCATTAGTAAAGAAAAGCATTCCAACATGAGAGTATCCAAGTTCTATATTTGTTAAATATAAAAAACCTCCCATTAATACTGATAATATGATTAAATAGATAAAATTATTCATAGTATATTTTAAATTTTTATAAGAAAAAGTAATAATTATCATTATAAATGCTAGAAACATTTTTACAAAGAAAAATGTAAGAGAAGATATATTTAAAAATATGATAAAAAAAGAAAGACCTCCAAAAACTGAACCTAAAAAAAGTCTAAGTTTAGATACATTTCTTTTTAAAATAATAGATATCCCAAGCAAAAGGATAAAGTCAAATAAAAAATTTATCAAAAAAACATAGTCTAAGTATATTTTCAAAATAACCACCACAATAATTATATTTTGAAAATAATCTAAACTATGTCGAAATAATAGAAATTATAAATAATCTATTTAAAACTTCTAGCAGTCTCTTTAAACAAAGCACCTCTATCTTCACATTGTTTAAATTGATCCCAAGAAGCACTTCCAGGAGATAAAAGAATTACATCACCTGGACTACTTATTTCATAAGCTTTTTCTGTAGCATCTGTTATATAGTCACATACATAAGTAGGAACAGAAATACTTTCTCCGAACTCTTTTACTCTTTCTTTACACTGTCCACTTGCTACAATAGCCTTTACATTATCACAAAAAGGTTTTAAATCATTAAAGTTTTGACCACGTTCTAACCCTCCAAGTAAAACAATTGTTGGTTCTGTAAAACTTGCAAGGGCTATTTGAGTACATTTTATATTAGTAGCTTCCGTATCATTATAGAAAATTCTACCATTTATATTATCAACAAATTCTAAACGATGTTCAACTCCCATAAAAGTTTTTAAAACTTTTCTAATACTTTCTGTAGAACAACCAAATTCTTTTACGCCCATAACTGAAGCCATAATATTTTCATAATTATGTACTCCGCGAAGTTTTAAATCTTTTATATCAATAATTTCCTCATCATAATAATAAATTTTATTATTTTTTAAGTAAGAACCATCTATTACTTCTTTTGAAGAAAAATACTTTTTATTACTTTTAGCATCTTTTACTGCGTTAAGTAATTCTTCACTTTCTTTATTAAGTATTGCAACATCCCCACTTGTTTGATTTTTTAAAAGCTTACTTTTAACATATTTATAATGATCATAAGTTTTCATAAAATCAATGTGAGCTTCAACAATATTGGTCATAATAGCAACATCTGGTTTGAACTTATCAAGGTTTTCAAGTTGTTGACAAGATGTTTCCATTACAATAATTGTGTTTTCTTCAAGATCATCTATAAAATTACAAAGTGGATATCCAATATTTCCAGCAAGTACAACTTTTTTACCATCTTCTTTTAAATAATT
>JBJEYJ010000045.1:0-2882 GCA_051886655.1 Bacilli bacterium
GAAACATCAGGAACAGATACTTCAGGAACTTTTGTAATCATAGGAAGTATTAAAAGTGCAAAGAAAGTTAAAACTACTAATCCTCCGAAAACTGATGCTAAAATAATAAGTTTTTTATTTTTTGGTTTTTTATCATCTTTTATTTGACTAACTATAGCATCATCTAAATTATCTTTATCTGCTATTACTTGATCTTCTTCTATTCCTTCATCGTATTTTAATACGATAGGTGGTTCATCTTTTCTTTCTTTATTTAAAGCTGTTACTAAATCATCGTGCATTTCGTTAGCATTAGCATACCTATTTTTCGGATTTTTAGCAGTAGCTTTTATTATAATATTTTCAATACTTTGAGGAAGTTCAGGTAATTCTGTTCTAATTAAAGGAATCGGTTCTTTTAAGTGCTTAAGTGCTATTTCAACGGCATTATCTCCCCTAAAAGGAAGAACTCCAGTTAAAAGTTCATACATCATTATTCCAAGTGAATAAACATCACTTTTTAAACTTGAGCCTTTTCCATTTGCTTGTTCTGGTGGAAAATAATGAACTGACCCCATTGCAGAATTTGTTTGAGTAAGTTGAGTGGCATTAAGAGCCATTGCTATACCAAAGTCAGTTATTTTTATTTCGCCATCGTCTTTTATTAAAATATTTTGTGGTTTTAAATCACGATGAATTATCAAACTATCATGTGCTACTCCCATAGCACTAGTAATTTGAAGCATTATATCTACTACTTCTGCAGAGGTTAATTTCTCTCTTTTTTTGAGAAGTTGTTTTAAATTTTTACCTTCAACATATTCCATTACAATATAATAATCGCCATCATCTTCTCCAACATCATATATTTCTACGATATTTGGATGGGCAAGACTTGAGGCTGATAAAGCTTCTCTTTGAAAACGCCTTACAAATTTTTCATCAGATGCTAAATCTCCTCTTAAAACTTTGATAGCAACGTTTCTATCTAAAATTATATCTCTTGCAAGATAAACATTAGCCATTCCACCTTCACCAATGGTTTTAATAATTTCATATCTTGAATTAACCTTTTGACCCTTTACAATCATAGCGTGTCACTCCCTTTATTCTTTTTTAAATAAGCAATAGATATATTATCATTTCCCCCTCTGTTGTTTGCTTTTTTTATAAGTTTTATTACTTTTTCTTCAACTGTTAAATCACTAAGTAAAACTTTTTCTATTTGTTCTTCTGTGATCATTGTGGTAAGACCATCTGAACAAAGAAGTATTTCATCTATTTCCATATTACAATCGAAAACATCTATTTCAATTGGATCGTTTATTCCAAGAGCATTCATTAAAATATTTTTCTTTGGATGATTTTTTGCTTCTTCTTCAGTAAGCTCTCCTGCTGCTAAAAGTAAGTTTACTAATGTATGATCGTGGGTTACTTTATGTATTTTGTTATCTTTCATAACAAATCCTGATGAATCCCCAATATTTCCAAATAGTATATAGTCTTTAGTAATAAGTGTCATAACTAAAGTTGTTCCCATTCCTTTACTTTCTGGATTTTCTTCTGTGTATTTAAACATTTGACCATTTATTTCATTAACGCAATTTTTTATCCATTCAACTGCAGAGGCCTTATTCATTTTAAAGAAACTTTCTGTAAATCTTTTACTAAGATAGCTTATTGCAATTGAAGATGCTACTTCACCAGCTCTATGTCCTCCCATACCATCTGCAACAGCCATTAGTATTGAATCTTCGCTATTTTTTATTATTATCACGCTATCTTCGTTGTGATCGCGTACCATACCAGTATCTGTTAAATAAAATGTTTCCACCCTATTCCTCCTTTTTAGATCTTAATTGACCACAAGCAGCAGAAATTTTTGAACCAAATTCTCTTCTTACAGTCACATTAATTCCTTCTTTTTTTATTATATCATAAAATTTCATTATTTCATTATTTTTAGGACGTTTAAAGACTAAAGAGCTTCCTTCATTATAAGGAATTAAATTTATATAAGCATTAAGTCCTTTTATAAGTTTAGCTAGTCTTCTTGCATCGTTTTCACTATCATTTATTCCAGATAATAAAATATATTCAAATGTTACTCTTCTGTTAGTTTTATTTATGTAAGCTTTTATAGCTTTTAATAGTTCTTCTAAAGGATATACTTTATTAATTGGCATAAGCTTTGATCTTAATTCATCAGTTGGAGCATGAAGACTTATTGCTAGATTAACTTGATAAGAAAGATTCATGAATTCATATATTTTTGGTATTATTCCACATGTTGAAATAGTTATATGACGTGAGCCAATGCAAAGTCCCTTGTGATTATTGGCATTATCTATGAAATCTACCAAGTTGTCATAATTGTCAAAAGGCTCTCCAATACCCATTATAACGATATGAGATATTCTTTTCCCAATTTCTTTTTCTATGGCAATTATTTGAAGAATCATTTCGCTAGTAGTTAAATTACGAATTTTCTTTCTTTTTCCACTTTCACAAAATGCGCATCCCATATTACATCCAACTTGACTTGAAATACAAAGACTAAGTCCATAATTATGATACATAAGAACACTTTCTATATGTTCACCATCTTTAAGTCTAAAAAGATATTTACTTACATCTTTATCATGTTCTTCTTTTACTATTACAGGTCTTTCTATAGAAAAATCTTTTTCAAGTCTTAAAATTAATTCTTTACTTAAATTAGTCATTTCTTTAAAAGATGTTACTCTTTTTTCATAGAGCCAGTAAAAAACTTGAGATGCTCTATATTTCTTCTCGTTTATATTAAAAAAATAATTTTCTAATTCTTTTAGTGTTAAGTCATAAATATTCATATCAATCACAAACTTATTATACATTAAAAAAGAAAAAAAAGATACTATTTT
>JBJEYJ010000046.1:0-2862 GCA_051886655.1 Bacilli bacterium
GCAAAAAGTCCAAATATTAACCAATCTTGTGATGTGGCTTTAAATTTAAGTTTCATTTTTATGCCTCCTTATTATATGTTTTTTATAGTCCTCCACCTGTTCCAAATGAATCAAGTTCTTCTGGGGTTACTATTACTGTAATACGCATTCTTCGAGATCCACAGACAAATAGTGCTTCTCCTTGAGAATAACGTTTTATACTTTCTTTTTCATTGTCATTTAAATCTATTAAAAGCGACAAATCTTCGACAGCTTGTTTTTTAAGTCCCATTACTAAGTAGTAAGATGCATTATCAAAGATTGCTTTTCCTTGAGTTATTACTGATTGAGATGTAAAATCACTTGGTTGTTGAGTAATGATTATATTACCCGTGTTATATTTACGAGATCTTCTTTGAATTTGTGCTAGGAAATCTGCTCCAAGTACATTACCTCCGGATAGTAGCACGTGTGCTTCATCTACCATAAGAACTGTATTTTGTGAAGCATCTAGGCATAGACTCCAAGCATATTTTAACACATTAAATAAAAGTGCGTTTCTGATATTAACATCAGTGTTCATAAGTTCTCTTATATTGAATACGATAAAATTACTACGTGGAGCAATTGTTGTTTTCCCATTAAAGTAGAATCTTAGTTCGTTAGTAAGAGGTCTTATTTTAAGTTCAAGACGTTCCATTATGTCTCTTTCATGAGTCATATCAGTCATAGATGTAAGTTTACCTTTGATTGTTGTGTAAACATCATCAAAAGTTGGATAGTTTTCACTTGTAAACTTTGAAAAATCCGTATTAAATCCTATTCCAAAACGTTGATATGTTTCTTGGGTAAGCTCAATGAATAGATTTAAAACATCTTCTTCAATAGATGGATCATAATATTTCATAAATGCTTTTAGAAATTGAAGTGTTTTAGTAAGAACTGTATATCCAAGTCCTTGTCTTATTTCATCTTCATCTGCATCTATTAAAACTTCAAATGGATTTATTAGACCAAATTCTCCACCTTTACCAAGGTCGATAGTGTCTCCTCCGACAGATTCAGCCATTTCTTTAAGTTCGTTTTCTGGATCGATTGCAACAATTTTATAGCCATTTCTAATTGATGTACGAAGCATTAGTTTAGCAGCGGTACTTTTACCTGAACCAGAAGTACCAAGTATAATCATATTGGCATTAACTCTGTTATGTTCTTTTCTCATTTGATATAAGAATTGGTTAAACATAACTACTCCACCAGAAAAGTCTGTTCCAAGAAGAACAGAAGGTCCTGGATCTTTTATGCTATCAAATATATAAGGATACATTCCTGCCATAGTAGGACTAGGCATAATTGTTCCAATACGTTCTTCAATCTCTTGTTTTGGGAAGACTGGAATAATTGATTTTAAAACTTGTTCTTGTTCAAATCTCAAAGGAATGGCACGAAGTTGCATTGCATCTAAATAGTTCTTTATTTGAACTTTTTTTAGTTCTAAATCTTCTTTTGAATCTCCAGATATTACAATATGCATTTGAAAATCAAATGTTTTAGATTGTGCTGCGGCAAGTTGTTGAATAAATGATTCTAATGTTTCATAATCTTGACGAATCCCTTCCTGATAAGTTGCATCTTTTTCTTCCTGATATCTTATTTTCATAGAAGCAAGTTCTTTATTAAGCATTTTAGTAAGTGTTGAAAAAGGTACTGGAATGTGTTTTATAACTATTTTTACTCCGGGCATGTTGGTTATGTTTGATAAAAATCCTACCCCGACATATCTTGGATATCCTACAACTGATAAAATAGTCATGTATTTATCACTTGCCACTATCATTGTACTGTTTGTAAAATCAAGTCCTTTCGGAGCAACTTCACTTTTAAAATAACTCATATTGGCATCACTCCTCCAGATTCATATTTTTTTCCTCCATTAAGGAAGTTATCGATTATCATTCTAAGGTCATCATTACTTGTTTGACTAGCAACAAGTCCTGCTCCTGCTAAATTATTAATCATGTTACGAAGTTTCTTTTGAAGCATTTCTCCATTTTTTTCTTTGAAAAGAAGAAAATATTCGGTGTCTACTACGTCATTATTGATAAAATACTCTCCTTTTTGCATATCCTGTGCTATTAATTTACGAAGACGTTGATCTTGAGTATTGTTGTATAAAACTTGAAGTTCAGCTTGATATACTGCAATATCTACTGGACGATCTGCTACTACAAGCCAAAATTCATAATCAATAGTATTATAGAAGTTCATAAGACCAATTAGGGCATTATCCATTGATGATTGATCTAGGATAAAAATATTTCTAGGTTGGATTTTAACTCCTGTAATCATTTCATTTTTATTATTATACATAATACCATTACTTATTGCTTTAAGTGGTAGCCAATTTTCTGTATATTTTGGATTTTTTTGTGCTGATTTTGGCATAACTTTATCTTGTGCATTGTTATTGTTTTGATTTATATTAGTTTGCCCTACACCATTATTCTGAGCAAAATTATTGCTACCTTGATTTATTTGATTATTCATCTGATTGTTCATACTTATAACACCAACCTCTCCATATATATTTTCTTCTATTTACAAAGTAAAATCTATAAGCTTCTTGCATAAAGACTCTTCCATTATGATAATTTGGAATAGGGAAAACTAAAAATGCTGTTACAAAGGCTATGCTTATAGTAATTGCAGCTCCCCAAATTGTATTCATTGGAAGTATAATAAGCAGTATAAATGTGATTGTTAACCCTATTAAAAGAATTATCATATCTGTTTTATTAAAAAGTCCGAGAATTAATCCTTGTTTTTTACTATTAGCAGGTACTAAATAATTATAATCCATGTAGTATCACATCCTTTTTATTA